>JABCSP010000106.1 GCA_018238825.1 Candidatus Thorarchaeota archaeon
ATATGTTTTCGGGTGTTTGGAGTTATCTTTTCTGGCACATCGATATCGTTTTTGTATTTTTCGAGTTCTTCTGTCAGCCTGACAGTAATGTTTGTGAGCGGGCGATTTCCGGCATTTTCGATTGCGATGCGTATTTTATGCTCTTTATTTTTCAGGGCTTCAGTCACTATTGTCTTGTTTAATATTGTCATTTCTGCTGTAAGTGATACGTCTACTGTAATTGATATATTTTGAGTTCTTCCTTTTGATGAGACTGATATGTTTCCGTAATATACCTTGTTCTCCATATCACTTTCCGGCTGGATTATTACCCTGAATGATGTTGAGTTGCCGCGTTCAAGAGTTGCTGTAAAATTATCCTTGTTAATTGTGATGTATTTGCTCAATTCTGTGGAACCTTTGCTGATAGTAATGTCAGTCATTACATCTGTTCCTGTGTTGGTTATCTTAAACTCGTTTTCTGTTTCATTCATTGATTCTATTTTCTTGTGCCGCTTTGTGAATGTCAAACATACACAAGTCTAACGGTGATTGAACACTCTTCCCGAATTTGAGTGATAACCTTCTCATCTCTGGGCTTGTTGGCCCAACACATGGTGCCCCTGGAACTCTTGGACTAAGGTCAAAGACAATAAACTCGGATTCCTCGGTCATTGCACCTTGTAACGAGAAAAGTCCTATCATCCTAGGTGGGAAATGTTTTCTAACACTTTCCAATAATGACTCAGCGGCATCATAAACAAGTGGTTTCTTGCTCTCTCTCATTGTAACCCCTTTATGACCAGCTTCTTCATTCATCACTGTGAAGTCGATTTTTAGTTGTTCACTTGCTGGTAGATTGAGGAGACCTCCTAGACTTGTTTGTATTCTATCATCAAATCCTACAAAGTCCAAGTCGCCAAAATGGTCCTCCATTGCATATGCTTGAAAATTAGCGTTGAATCGTGGTGCAATGACAAACTCCTCAATTGTCGATTTTGTCAAGTCTTTCTCTGAAATTAGATTATTCTTGATCATTGACTTGCTTTTTTCATCATAATCGGCTGGTGTTGTTGCGTAGAAGAATGCTCTTTCCAAAGGACGCCCTTTTTGTTGAACCTTTACTATTACTAGTCTGTCAATAGAATCAGGTGTGAATGATTTAGGTATCCTGATTCCAGCCTGCTTCAATAGCCAGTATTGATCCTTCTCAGGTCCTCTCTCTTCCACTCTCAAAATTCTTCGATTGCCATAAATTGGAATTTCAAAATTCTTCTCAATTTCCTCATATCCAACATAAACCGAGAACGAACGGTTTGGAATCCAAATTGTGTCGAGTTCTCTCAATTGCTCCTGAATTTCTTCATGAATCATCTCACCAAATTTATCCAAAACTATCACATGGTCGTAGAGATGTTTGTTATATTGAGTGTAAAGTTTGTCCCTTCCTTTCTGACACACTATCACGGTCTGGAATCCATTGGCTTTGGCAGATGTACCTATTTCCTCTGCACTATGTGAACCAAGCATTCCTATGGTTGGGATCTTCATCTAATTACCTCCAAACGCTGAATAAGACCATTCCCGTGGTTTGGGAATACTATTGATTTGTAAGTTTTTTGTTCTACATCACACTCGTGCATAAGCATCACCTCAACACATCATCCAACCTTCCTGATTCATGAAGGTCTCGAATCTCCCTAGCAATCCTTTTTCCCATCCACATATCTTCTCCAAATGTGACAAAGGAGTATGGAGAAGATGGCATCCAAACATTGGTGCCAGCGACTATTCTCCCGCTGAACTCAAACGTGTAGATATCTTGATTCTTATCGATAATAGTTTCAATACAAAATGGTCCTGCCAAGTTCTGTCCTGTCTTTCTTTTGAATGCATCAATGAATCCCACTCCCATATCATAATATTGTGCAAGTGTGGATTCTCGAAGAACAAGTGGAAGATTTCCTACAACTACGAAAGATGGCTTATCATCGAATCGTAGGTTGGCATCAGCATCAGTTTCGTATCGGATATCAGCTCCGAATACTTCTAACCGATCTTTGGCTAGAGAATTGAAATATGTGGTGAAAACCTTAGTACCAACTATGTATTCTTGGAATGTGTACCCCTTCACAGAATCAAGCTTTGCTCCAATCTCTTCTTTATCTGCGGCAATGAAATATCCTTCTCCCCCAGCAGCTCCATCTGACTTCACTATGACTGGTGTATCAACATCATCCAGTTTCTCGAACTCTTTAGGGACACGTAGTCCAGCTTCTTTCATGAGTAGAGATTTCAGTTTTCTATCCTCTTCCCAACGAAGTAATTCTTTGCTCCCAAATATTCTGAGATTTGAATTTAAAATTCTCTCGGAACCAATGTATGCTACAAACGAACCATGTGGTATTATGATTACATCTGAAAGGTCCATCTCAAGAATTGCATCGAATGAAGGTACTTCAACAATGGAATCTTCCATGCCAAATGACTTGTAAAATGGAATTCTCTCTGGGGTACAGTATAATTCGGTTTCAAAGCCCTCTGCCTTTGCACCTGAGATTATATTCAGTGCACTATGGCTTGCAAGAGTACCAATTTTCATCGTGAAAAATCCCTCTCATAATCCCTTTGATTTGTAGTAGAACCGTGTTGAGACAAATTGTTTCGAATCTTTCGTGCGTGTTCTGTTGGATAGTTTCCATCTAGGCAGGCAATACAGAGGTCCTTGAGACCAATTGCATTTTCTATAGTGTGTTGTTCCTGATATATCAGAGCGTCTGCTCCAATGAAATCTGCTATAGAGTCGATATCTGTGGTACAGGCTATTAATTCACTATCTGTCGCAATATCAATTCCATAGTAACAAGGGTGAGTTTGAGGTGGGCATGTTGCTGCAAAATATATCTTGGCAGCCCCTCTCTTTTTGAGGTCTGTAATGATCATCTTTGCTGTGGTTCCTCTTACTATACTATCATCCACAACCAAAATCGTCTTTCCTGCAATCTTATCATCCAAGTAGATGTACTTGCTCTTTGCCATCGAGTTTCTCTCTTCTTGCGACCCAGCGATGAAGGTTCTACCTAGATATCTATTCTTCAGGATAATCTCTCGCATTGGAACTGACAGTGTTTCCGCCATAGCCTGTGCTGCTGGTCTACTCGTATCTGGCACTGGTACTACATAATCTGGTGCTTCAAGATTTAGTTTTAGAAAACTTTGAGCGAGTGCTCGCCCTAGTCGAAAGCGTACATCATAGACAAGCTGGTTCTCCATTTTTGCTGCTGGGTGGGCAAAGTACACATATTCGAAGAAACAATGCGAATGTGTTGAATTCTGTGAAATTGAATGGGACTCCATAGTGCCCTTCTGGTCAAAGATGAGGAGTTCTCCTGGATACACGTCTCTCTCAAGGGGTACTTCAGCCATATCCAGTACTTGACTTTCTGATGCAACGATGACATTCTCTTTATTTCGACCAAAGACAAGCGGTTTGAAACCATGGCTATCTCGATATGCAAACAATTTCCCTTGATAGATACCAGTTAGACTATATGAACCATCGACTTCACCATCAAGTCTTTTGAATGAATCAGGCAGGTTTCCTCCATTTGATTTCAAATGAAAAGAGAGTCTCTCGGCAAGAAATTCTGAATCACAATCGACTTGCATATCTGATACAGATGACATATTCGTGATGTTCCCGTTGTGTGTCATCGATATCTCATCTATGTTGAAAGGTCCCACAAATGTATCAAGATCATCTGATGATGCAACACGCTTCCCCGTAGTTGGGTACCTTGTACTACCAAGAATGTGCATTGAACTAATCTCTGGTACTTCGATCTTTCCTGGATTGCCCTTTGCTTTGCTAGTCTTGACAGATTTCTCATCACTCCAAAGTAAACCGGCAGCATCTTGTCCTCTGTGAGTCAAAAGGAGAAGAAGATCTCTTGCCATTCTAAGTGGGAACTCACCCAGTATACCTAATACTCCGCACACACTAACCACTACTCCTCAACTATAACATGACGTCCTTCTATTCTAAGTTTATCTTCGCAGAATAGTCGGACTGATTTTACTAGTATTCTGTGTTCCTCCGGAAGAATCCTCTTTGACAGTGTTTCTCCTGTATCATCAGGGAGGATTGGAACTGCCTTTTGCATAATGATAGGTCCTGCATCCATATCGAACGTCACAAAGTGGGTGGAACATCCCGATACCTTTGCTCCATATTCAATAGCTTGCCACTGTGCTTTTACTCCCTTGAATGCTGGAAGTAACGATGGATGCACATTGATTATCCTGTCTTGAAATTCATTGATGAATTGTTCAGTGAACATTCTCATGTATCCTGCTAGTACAACAAGATCCACATTGTAAGAACGAAGTACTTCAGCTATCATGTCGTCGAATTTCTGACGGTCAGGAAATTCTGATTTTGTTACAAGTATAGCTTGCACACCAACCTTCCTTGCCCTTTCCAGTGCAAAAGCTTGACTCTTATTACTGATTACAACAACTATCTGCCCACTAAGATCCCCACGGGATTCGGCGTCAAGGAGTGCCTGAAGATTGGAACCTCTCCCGCTAACAAGGACGCCTATCCTTCTCATGCGAAGGTAGCAGAAAAATATCTCCTAATAAAATCTCTCCCTACGTTAAATGGCTTATGCAGTGAATATATTGGAGTTTCACGAGGTTCATCATTTATTTCTGTATCATGCAAATTCTCGAATGATTGTACCAATTATTGAACCTAGTAATCCAGCTACTATAATGAATATGAAATATACAACAGATAATGTAATCCCACTAATTAGGAAATCAGTGATTCCCAGTTCTGGTGTCATGAAGGCCGGTGAAGTTAGGAAGAGAACGAAGAATACAACGAAGAATATTGAGCTCAAGAGTCCTCCAATTAATGCTTTACCTGTGTCAGCAATAACTAGGCCAATTGGAATTGCTACAATTACAGGAACGAAGAATAGGTATGTGGATGAATCTTCCCACAAGCTTAGAGTCACAAAAGAATAGATTGACGTATTTATGATGGCTGAAAGCATTGGCATGAGGATGAGAACCAAGATATCACGATTCTTCTCATACATTGAGATACCAAGAAACTTGACTATTGGCTGTGCCTTTCCATCTTTAATTTTTGTTTTCTTTTCGGTCTTTGGAAGTGGCCTATAGAAACCTTTCTTTTCTTGTTCAGGATCCTTTTCTTCTGGTTCTTCAATTCTAAATTTCTCTTCGTCTGTCATCGTAGCCACTTGCTAAATTTGTAGTGAAATAATGAATAAAGGCTTTGTATCGCGCAAGTAATGATAGAAAACATGGATTACTAGCTTAACCGTAAGTTCTATCTGTGTATTGGCTTTGTTTATCATTAGAACTTGGAGGTAGAGTAATGGTTGACAACAAACCTTTCTCAGGAAATGATTCAGAAGATCATAGTTCTGAGGCTTCAATGACTCGTCGAAGAAAGATTGAACATATTGAGATATGTCTTGATGAAGATGTTCAATGTCGAAGGTCCGCAATGTTTGAAGATATTGAGTTTGTTCACAATGCCTTACCTGAAATCGACAAAGACCAGATTGATCTCACAACGAATTTCTTTGGGTTCAAGGCTTCTGCTCCTCTGGTTATAGCTGCCATGACAGGAGGCCATCCTCAAACACATGGAATCAATGAGAGGCTTGCCATAGCAGCTGAAGAACTAGGTTTGCCAATCGGAGTTGGGAGTCAACGAGCAGCTGTCGAAGATCCAACTCTTGCTGATACATTTCGAATCGTTCGAGAGAAGGCTCCATCTGTTCCTGTGATTGCAAATATTGGTGCTACACATGTTCAAGCTGCACCTGATGCAGTTTCAATGATTGATGCTGATATTCTTGCAGTTCATCTCAATCCTTTGCAGGAGGCTGTCCAACCAGAAGGCGACTGCAATTCTGAAGGTGTGATTGAGAGTATCGCCGCTATTGGTGATTTAGTAGATATTCCTGTGATTGTAAAGGAAACAGGTGCAGGTATCTCTTCTGAGGTTGCTCGAAATCTTGAAGAGGTTGGAATCGATGGAGTAGATGTCGGTGGCGTTGGTGGTACAAGTTGGGCTGCCGTAGAGTATTTCCGAGCCCTTAAGGAAGAAGATGATGTTAAGGCTCAGCTTGGTCTCGAGTTTTGGTCATGGGGGATACCCACAGCTCTCAGTATCATCATGGTTCTTGATTCAACAGAACTCGATGTCATTGCCACAGGTGGGATTCGTTCCGGAATGGATGTTGCTAAAGCTCTGAGTCTTGGAGCTGTTTCTGCTGGATTAGCTCATCCTGTTCTTAGACCCGCAGTACACGGTTCATCCCTTGATGTTGTAGTTGAACTGGAACGAATTCTAGAAGGACTAAGAGTTGCTATGTATCTAAATGGATGTTCAACAGTTAGTGAATTTTCATCGAAACCACTTATCCTGAAGGGTAAGCTAGTTGAAGCACTAAGGTCTCTTGATATCGATTACAAGAAGGTCGCAGGTGGAAGTTAGCACGCGCCAATACTCTGCAAGTACCTCGTCCTTGTTCGAATACTATTGAGCATCTGAACCACCACTGCTATTCCATTAAGTTCGAATTCCTGAATGATTTTGCCAAAATATAACCACTCCATTATTGCATATGTATTACATTTGCTCTTCACTAGATGAATTTGTGATGAAAATATTCGGAATTTCGAATTTCTTGGGTTTTCAAGAAGGGTTTTTCGTTGGGAAAATGGAGAAGCTAATACATAAACAAACTTAGATACGACTAACTTATATAGACATATCTAAGTTTCTAGAGTATATTATTGATACATAAATTCGATAATAAATCAGTATTCTGATATCTCGACTGATAACCATGCCACACAACTTATAATTAAGGATGAAAAAGATATGATACTTGATAAGAGTTATTCGATTGAAAAACAAGCAACTATTGCATTCATAGTTACTCAGATCTTGTTTAAAATAATATTTGAATTTGAGGGTTCAGCCATCTTTCAAGAAACACACTCAATGCCTGCATTTACAGTGATTGTAATACTAACAATCGTCTGGGGAATAATTGGCATATTATGTTTGATTGACCTGAAGGTAGGTTACACTCTCTGCATAATTGTTGGGATCTTGAACTTCTTCCCTCTCGTCTTATTGGCAATGGGCATCGCACCATTTGGTGACCGTCCATATTTTAACGCATGGATCACATTTGCATTAATTTACTTCAGCTACAAAGTCTACAAGACTGAAACGATTCAATCTAATGAAGATAGAGCATAAGCTACCAAA
>JABCSP010000107.1 GCA_018238825.1 Candidatus Thorarchaeota archaeon
ACACGAACCATCTCCCTGATGGCGATCATTGTATCGTTCTTTGTAAGGTGGCAGATAGAGTTCTGTGAAAACGCAAAGCTAAACGATTCATCGTCATAAGGTAATTCAAGCATATCCCCTTTGATTATTTTCAGTTTCATACCCCGTTCTCTAATGAATTTCTCGGATGCAGTGATTGCAGACTCCGAGATATCAATTCCATGTGTTTCGTAGCCATAATCATGAAACAGAGCAAGAGGCGGTCTAGGACCTCCAGCACCACAATCTAATACTTTTTTCTCGAGCTCTACTTGTCCAATGAGTTTCAAAAATCTATAAAGAGAAAGAGGCCATATGACTTTCATTGACGAGCACCTAGTTAAGGCGTTGTGAACTCTTTCTAAGTCTAGCTATTAACGCGGCCATGATGAGCGCCAGCATTTTAAAGGGAAACCTGTTCTTACCAAATCCAACGCGAGTCAAAAGGAAGATGAGAGAAAGTGGTATCCGAGATTTTCATTAGATATTTGACCACCACAGGACTTGAAAAAGTAGCGAGATTCAGAACAGATGAAACAACAATAAATCTCGACCTTCTAGATATCGCAACGATTGATTTGTATCCACTAATTTGGTGTGAGAATCTTGAGTCTATATGTCTTCGAAATAACTCGCTCACCGAGATAGATCTCACTCCTCTAGAGAAGTGTGGGAAAAACTTGAGCGCAATAAGACTTAGCCACAACAGGTTGCAAGAAATAGACCTTAGTTCTCTTAGCTCATGTCCCAATCTTCTAGAAGTCGCACTTGATGATAACAGACTCAAACGAATTGATTTGTCACCCTTGTTTCAATGTGCAAATCTAACCGAGCTCTGTCTAGACAAGGATGTTTCGTTGATAGCGAATCTCCTGCTTCGTTCTGTTGGTAGTTGGCCTGAGGTTCTTGTGGAAAGGTATCATAAGATACTTTGGAAATCAGATTCTATTGGATAGAAAAACACAGAGAATAGAGGTATCATAATGGACATTGGACTTTCTGGAAAACATGTTATTGTCACTGGAGCTTCGGGAGGTATAGGAATTGAAACAACTAAGATGTTCCTTTCCGAAGGCGCCAGAGTGACTGGAACATATAATCACTCAATGAAGGCTCTGGAAGCACTTGGAAAGACTTGGTCAGACCAGTTGTTGATTGTCAAGACGGATCAAACAAAGGAGAGTGATGTCGAGTTTCTCTTCAGAAAGGCAAACGAACGATTTGGGCGTGTTGATATTCTGGTTGCTAATGCAGGTATTGCAAACCACGAAGGAACTGCAATTCAAGATATGACCTTAGAACAGTGGAAAACAACCCTGTCGGTTAATTTGACAGGAACCTTCCTCTGTGCAAAGCATTTCTTTGTGAATCTAGAGAAGTATCAAGATGACTCTGCATCATTGATACTGATTGGTTCAACAGCAGGGTTCTTCGGTGAGGCATGGTATTCAGATTATTCAGCATCCAAGGCAGGAATGCACGGTCTCATGATGAGTCTGAAGAATGAGATAACTCATATTGCAACAAAAGGGCGTGTAAATCTTGTCAATCCAGGATGGACTCTCACTCCAATGGCGGAAGAAGCCCTCGATGATAAAGAAATGGTAACGAAAATTCTGCAGACTATTCCAATGCGCAAGACTGCAACTCCCCAGGACATTGGCTCAGCAATATTGTACTTTGCTTCAGATGTTCTAGCGGGTCATGTGAGTGGACAAACAATCAATGTTGCAGGTGGTATGGAAGGAAGACTACTATTTACACCTGGAGAGATTGAGCCGTCTAATTAGGAAACTAACGTCTGGGTTGATGTGTATCAGTCTTCTTTCTTTCTTTCCTCTTGTTCATGGGAAATACCGAAGTAGAATCCTTACGTACGGGGAAGTGAACTTCTGCATCTGCGCTACTGGAACCATGTGAGTAAACACCACGTGGATCATGTGGATAATCCTTGGATGTAATTGAACCCCTCCTGCGTGGCTCTCCTCTACTAAAAAGGAAGAGAATTACAGCTGCTAGAACAAGCAATGCTAGAAGATACTCAATCATTTTTTCCCCTAAGGATATATTTGCTTGAAATGTTATGGTCTTTGCGCTAGATGAGTTAGTTAATCGGTCATTGGTAAAGATTGAATACTACTTCAAAATCACAAAGAAGAGATTTCTATGAGTTCCTTTGACGATATCTCAATAGCTTATGATAACACGATAGACTGGGAATCTCGTCTTAGTCGAGAGATGCCATTCCTTCTTTCTCTCATTGAAAATACTGAGAAACCTCGCGTGTTGGATATGGCATGTGGAAGTGGCAGACATTCTATTTCTCTTTCAGCTCGTGGATTTGAAGTTATTGGAATAGATTCCAGTAAGAGTATGATCTTAGCAGCAGAGAAGCATGCAGAAAATGAAGGTGTAGTACCTAAATTCATTGTAGGAAATATGGAAACTATCAGAACTACTGTGGATGGATTATTTGACCTGGTTATTTGTCTTGGAAATTCCTTAGCACTTGTAAAAGATATAGACACATTGAAGCATGTTGTAAAGGATGTGTTCAATTTGCTCAAAGATGGTGGGTCTTTTGTTGTTCAGGTGCTAAATTTTGAAGAGATTCATTGGAGTGGATTCAGGAACTTTCCGTTGAAGACAGGTAAATTGAGCAACGGAGAGGAAATAACCTTTTCAAGATTGTTTGAGCATTCAGACTATCCTTTCTCATCGACCCTTGTAATGTCTGCATTCAGAAAACAAGAGGGAGAATGGACTTCAGAAGTATCAACTCAGAAGGTCCTAAACCTGAAGCATGACAAGATGAAGTCTATACTCCGAGAAACAGGATTCAGCAGTGTTGAAATCTATTCTAATTATGCAAGATTATCCTTCGAAAAGAAAGATGACCGAAATATGGTCATCCTTTCAACGAAATAATCTAATTATCTGGGTTAGATAGCTTCCTAATCCCGATCCAGACGAGAAGTCCTCCAAGACACCATTGCCCAACTAGTCCCATAATCGCCATGCCAAACATCACGTTTCCAGGACCAATTATGTTCTCAATTAATCCAAAGAAGTCGATGTTGAAAGCGATAGAGAGAATCATGTCAACGAGTAGAACTCCTATAATTGAGAACTCTGCAAGGAGAATGGAAATTACCATATTTGCTTGATGGGCTGGAGACTTTGTGTCTTCGTAGTTTGGATTTCCTGCAGTGACTCCTGTAGCGATGAACATACCTCCAAGTATTGCCATGTATCCAAGTCCTAAGAGCAATACTAACTCAAAGAATGTCATCTCAATAAGGAAGAACAATACAGTTGAAGGAATTAGGATGAGTGGTATTCCAATTACGGCCTGAGTAACAAGTCTACTTTTCACAAATCTAGAAGCACCAGAGGGAGCACCCTGGATAATCCAGAGTTGATCCTTGCTTTCAATGAACCCTGCGCCAGCAAATGGCATCGCACCTACAAGGGCCATCATGGCAATAACCATTATGAACATCTCACTGATCTGCACATAATCGATATCTACTGTCATCATGATGACGGGCATTATTGTTGATAGAACAATTCCATAGAATATCTTTTCGATATTCTTAGCGCGGAGATTGATGAAAAAATCAAAGATTCAAAGAAAGCGCAGAAGGAGAAAGAAAAGATACGCAGGATGCAGTTCTCAAGTGCAGCCTATGTTTCAAGGGTACTTAGCAGAGCCAAGTCAAAGATAGAGGACACTCTAAAGCAACATGCGAACAGCCATCGGCTAGATACGGAAAATGTCGATGGAGAGAAGGGAATCCTCACAGGTTTTGACTATCAGGCAAATACGAATGTGTACATTGTATTTACGCTCAAGCTCGGTGTGATCGTGTGGTACGAACACAACAATTACGGTGGTAAGCTCTGTGATGGAACACCGGTCAATCCACGAGCAAAGAGTGATGGAAAACAATGTCCGAAACTCGAAGAATGCAGAGAAACCCTTGATACTATTTTAGGAGAGCACAACCTTTCGTTGAACCCTAAGGAAGAAGAGATGTACATGACTGAACAGTCTATCAGAATCTTCGGCAAGCTTGGTGCAAAACAACTTCCTCGCTATCAAAGAGAAACACAAGGTGATTAGAAAAATGAATAATGAGGAAGTAACAGCGGGATACTTTCCAGCAATGGAAGGTATGCCTAGTGGAAAGACCTTCAAGCCTTCAAAGGCTCTGAGGAACAAATACTGGTTTTCAGCAATTTCGATTGCATTGGGACTCTGGATATTGGTATTAGCAGGATTCTATGGAATTTCATACCTGATTGCGTTAGATGACGGATGGAACCATGCAGCATTCATCAGCCAATGGTTAGGTTTTGTGAATTATTGGACTTTCATTGCAAACATGGTCTGGTTGATTCCAATGCTGATTGGAATTCCAGTATACATCAACTCAATCGAGTATTCGGTAATATCTGAGAGTGGCGAGGCATCTCCAGAGATCTATGTGAAGAAGGGATTGGTCAATATCACTCGAAAACATGTCCCGTTCAGGACTATTACTAACATAAGTTCACGAGCAGGACCCATTGACAGATTATTTAGTATAGGTACGGTAGAGATACAGACTGCAGGATTCTCTGGAGGCCCAAGTGGTCAAGGTGGGCCTGAAGAAAAACTAGAAGGAATAACGTTCTTTGAAGAAGTAAGGGATTTCATCTTACAGGAACTACGCAAATTTAGAGATCCCTATGTTGTGGGTACAGAAGTCGTTCACCCGCGTGAAGATCCAGTGCCAAGAATGAGTGACAGTCTAGACGACGAGATGCTCATTACATTACGTGAAATCCGAAGTGTCTTAGAACGAATCGATCAGAAGTTGGACAAGGAGGAGAAGTAAGAATGACTGGAGAAGGTAAAGTAATCAAACCTCCAATTGAGAACGTGGCAAGTGGAAAGATAATCAAACCATCGAAAGCCTTTCGAAACAAAATGTGGTTCACAGGAATCTTCACAGCAATCATGCTTTGGGTAGTTATCTTTGGTTCCTTTACATTGGTTCTGTGGCTTGTTGAGTGGTTTTCAGGAACCAGTAGTGGTTTACTAGTTGATCCTTGGTGGATAACTCTAAACATCTGGTATTGGATCATTACAGCAATTTGGCTGATTCCAGCACTCATCATAGTTCCAATATACCTTCGTTCAATTGAGTATTCGGTCATAACAGAAGAGGGTACGACCGCAAGTGAGATTTTTGTGAAAAAAGGAATCATTAACATTACCAGGAAGCATGTCCCATTTCGCACTATAACCAACATCTCAAGCAGATCAGGTCCCTTTGATAGGTTGTTTGGAATTGGAACGATAGAGATTGAAACCGCAGGGTATTCAGGAACAACAACCCAAGCAGAAGAGAAGCTTGAGGGAATTACTTTCTATGAAGAACTTCGCGACTTCATTCTGAGAGAATTGAGAAAGTTCAAGGGTTCATACGTCACAGGAACCGAGGTAGTTCATCCAGAGGAAGACCCAGTCCCACGGAGCGATGATAGTCTAGAGGATGAGATTCTGCTGGTTCTTCGTGAGATCCGAAACCTATTGAGAAAGGAGAAAGAGTGAGGAACATTCAGCATGGCTCAGGAAGAAGGGCGCGTGATACGGCCGCCAATCGAGGAGATCACTAGTGGTAGAGTATTCCAGCCAACTAATGCATTCATTGGAAAGAAGATGCTCAAGGCCGGAATCATTGTAATTCTCATCGGAATAGGCTTACAATTACTATTCATAGGTTTTACAAATCCCATATTCTTAGATATCATCCTCAATCTATTTGAGCCAATAGAGCTTCTAATCTTCTTAGGATGGGAATCGGCCAACCTCGTTTACATCATAGGTGCAACAATCGTATTCGTAACTGGGTCTGCGTATGTATACATCTACGTAAAGAGAATAGAGTATTCAGCTATGGGAAGGTCAGGAAATTCGATGTCTGAAATCTACACTAAACGTGGAATTATCACTATTACAAAAAGACACGTCCCCTTTCGTACCGTAGTGCATGTAGAAACGCGCAGAGGTATCTTTGACAGAATCATGGGTATAGGAAACGTCTTGATTGAAACAGCTGGAGGGTCGAAAGGCCAGCAAGTGCATAGTCTTGTACCTCTTCTTATTCAGAGATTAGGAGGGGGTAACAAGAGCGAGGAACGCGTTGAGGGAATAAGGTTCCATCAAGAACTACGGGACTTCATACTGCGCGAGATGCGAGATTTGGGAAGTACTACTACAACATTAGTGCATGAACATATTGATTACAGGAAAGGTAGGAAATGCATCTTCACCAACCAAACACTTGAAGCTTTCAAAGAAGTTAGAGATGCTTTGAAAGAAACAAGAGGAACTGCAGCTAAAGAGTAAGGTCGAAGATGTCCATTATTTTCCCGAAATTAGCAAGACTCCTCTGAGCTTCTTCTCTTGGTCTTACTTCAAAAACGTATTGAGGTTTTGTGGTTAGTTGACTAAGAAATTTCAGCGTTGGTTCAAAATCGATTAGTCCATTCCCTATCACTTGGTGAGCTCCAATTTGTGGAATAACATCATGAATATGAACTACTTCAATAGAGCTTTGAAATCTCTGAAATAGATTCCAATCTTCGGTCCTGATTTTTAGATCTAGACCATATAGCTTTGGAATATCAAGACAGAGTTTCAAACCCTGTGGAATAAGATGCTCGATAACCTCCCGTACATATGAGGTCCAATTCACATTCTCTATGACTAAACGAACATGGGGACGAGCATGTTCTAAAAGTTCCGAAAGATTTTCTCGAAGTGTTGCAGCATAGGTTTCACGATGTTTTTCACCAAAACTATCGGATGGTTGATTCCCTGCCTTTCTATAGCTAGGTGGTGATCCTGCATGAATTACAACATTAGTTGGACCAGTACTGATTTCTCGAGCAAGGTTGATAACTTGTTTAAAGTAAGATAAAATACCTGCTCTTACTGGAGGATATAGTGACATTAAACTGACATCATCACCAGGTGCATGAAATCCCCACTCAATGGAAAGATTTCGTGACATATCGCGTAGTTGTGCTCGTTCTTCAGTTGATATCTTCTCCGGGGAAAACGTAGGAACCCCAATATCTGGAACAATTCCGTTCCAGTTGTTATGAGAGGAATAGGTCAGTGCATCTGTTAGTGAATCATCATAAATCACATGATAAGCACGACGCATCGGAAATCGCATACAGATTGTTTGTAGTTGAGGCTTATGAGGTTGATGACAA
>JABCSP010000010.1 GCA_018238825.1 Candidatus Thorarchaeota archaeon
ATCTCAGTATTGAGAAGGCTTGCTTGCAAGTCATTTCCAATATCATGGGTAAGTAATGATGTATAGATATTCAGTTCTCTATTCTTCGCATCTAACTCACGGTTTAGCTTACCGAGCTGATTGATGTGGCGTTGTCGTACTCTTGAGCCTACGAATATAAGGAGCGAAATAGCAAAAAGGGGAACAACTGACTCTAGAAAAGCTGACCTGATAATAGATGCACCAGAATGGACTAGAAGCACAAATAGAAAGACTATATCTTGTGTAGCAATGAAAAGTGTTGCTTCTCTTTGATCTAAAAGATAACTACCAATGAGCATCGTGATTGGAATCCAGATAAGAACAAGAAAAGAATATTCTACGGACCATGCCCCTTTGATTAGGAGAATAATATACGGGGATATTGAAAAGCTAAGAAGATTGATTGCAATAGCCAAGTTTTGATGACCATTCCTGCTTAATATTAAACTTAACGAAATTATAAGAGCCAACGTAGAAAAAAATGGTGTTCCAAATAATCCTAAACTACTGGTCACCTGTGAAAAAAATAAAATTGGTACTGTCACTAAGGTAAATACAAGAACAAATCGGTAGCGTAATCGGTCTTGTTGGTCATTGATATTAGCTGGAGTTTTGCTAATCCAATTCAAAAGTCGACTGACTGATTTTTTCATGGATTCTCTTCTTTTTGGACCTTCCATCACGTTCCCTCTTATCAAAACAGAAATTTGGCGTGTAATGATTCAGAATATTCAACTCACTTATTATTATTATTACGTTCGGTTTATTCACCCAAAGAATCCGATTCGTAAGTCATATAACGAAGCTGACCCTAGCGCGAAACATCTCTAGAATAAGGAGACTCTACGTATGAGCAAGCACAAGAAATTGTACGATGAAGTATTTGAGCTCATTGAAAAACACGATACCTGGATGCAGAACACAATCAATTTGATTGCCTCGGAGAATGTGTCATCTCCGGCTGTTAGATCTGCAATAGTCAGTGACTTTAGAGACCGCTACGCTGAAGGTTGGCCAGGTGAGCGAGTCTATGCAGGTTGCAAGTTCATCGATGAGGTAGAACATATCACAATAGATTTGGCAAAGAAACTCTACAATGCAGAGTTTGCAGACGTACGACCCATATCAGGGGTTGTAGCCAATCTTGCTATGTATACTGCAGCAATGGAACCACTGGATAGAATGATGGCCCTTTCCATTGCACATGGAGGTCACATCTCTCATGCCAGAAAGAACTTGGGTGGTACTGCAGGTGCCATTAGAGGTCATAAAGTCCGTAACTGGAAATTCAATGACCAAGAGTTCAATATAGACATAGATGAGAGCATGAAAGAGATCAAGAAACTCCATGCAAAGGGAGATGAGATTAAATTCCTACTCTTCGGTGGTAGTGTATTTCCATTCCCACACCCGGTTAAGGAGTTCCGTGAGATTGCTAATGAGTATGGTATGACAATTGGATACGATTCTGCTCACGTATCAGGACTTATTGCATCTGGTTTCTTCCAAGATCCCTTGAGGGAAGGAGCCGATATGATGACAACATCTACTCACAAGACCCTTCCAGGACCACAACATGCGATGGTTCTTGCAAATGAGGAATGGGCGGATAAAATAAAGAGAGCTTCATTCCCAGGGCTACTGAGTAATCACCACCTCCATAATGTTGCAGGCCTCGCTGTTGTGTTGGCTGAAATGATGGAGTTTGGTGTTGATTATAGTAAACAGATTATGAAGAATGCAAAGGCTCTGGCACAGTCCCTACATGAACGTGGCTGGCAGGTTATTGCTGAAGAGAAAGGCTTCACTCAATCCCATGTTGTTCTGGTGGACGTAACTGAAACACCAATGAAAGATGGAAGAGCTGTCGAGGAGAACCTTGAGAATGCTAACATGATTATCAATCGTAACTTATTACCCTGGGATAAGAAGAGAGGCCGGGATTACAAGACTCCTGGCGGTATCAGATTGGGAACCAGTGAAATGACAAGACTTGGTATGAAAGAGTCAGAAATGGATGCAATTGCAGAGTTCATGACCAGAGTCGTCATGAAAGGTGAAGATCTGGGTAAAATTGCCTCTGAGATAGGAGAGTTCCGCAAGGAATACCAGAAAGTGCACTATGCTTTCGAAAATGAAACACCAGCATATGCTCATCTAAGATTCAAGTAAGGGTCCGATTGCTTTCAGACCCCCTTGGAGGGTTCATATGAAGATCGAAGAAGCACAAGAGATGATGCGAAAAGTTTACTGGGATCGGGATAGAGCAAGAGGAGTAAATGGGACCCTTCAACGAACCCGAGAAGAACTCGCTGAACTAAGCGATGCAATTCTAGAGAGAGAGGGTACTAAAGCAATAGAAGATGAAATTGCTGATGTCTTTGCTTGGTTGTGTTCTCTTGCTAATCTATTAGATATAGATGTGTCAGAAGTATTCTACAACAAATACACAAATGCTTGCTCAAAGTGCAAACAGAGTCCATGCACTTGCCCTGATGAGTGAATATGATTCACACTTTCAGAGATGAAATGGCTCACTGAGAGCATAGTGAATTAGATTCCAGTTTGAAACATGGTCTTCGATGGCAAGTGCTAGGTTGGGCGCATCAAGTCGTGTCGCAGAGATTCCCTGATGTCTGAGGGCTGATTCAAGCAAATCCATTCGTCTATCCAGTACATCTTCTTGCGTTGAGTCAACATACACCAAGAACAGTCCACTCTTTGGACCAATTAGTGGTTGAAAACTGGATGAATAGAAATGAGGGAAATTAATCATTGAAACATCGAGAATAGTGGGGTTTTCATCCAAGAGAAGTCCTGCCACAAGTACATCCTTTTCCTCTGTACGGTATCTGTGACGCGCTTCTTTTGGACCAATTTTGTTTGTCTTTGTCATAAGAGATGGTGTTGATAGTACTAGATGAAGTCGTACGGGGAGCGTAAAAGGTAGGACGAGGATAACAATTCAGGTAATAATCAAACGAAGAAGAGTGTGGAGAGTAGTTTTGAGAGATAGCAGAGAGTTTGATGGCGATGAACAGGATAGGAAACTGTTCTCGTCGGAGGATGCAAAGGAGATTCTTCAGGAAATCAAGGAGGAATTACTGAGCAAATCAGAACGTGATGAGTTAGTGAGAAAGTACAACCGAGAATTCGATGCTGAAAGAAGAAAGACCCGATCTTCTCCTGTAGAAACGGACTCTTCTGAAGTAGCGAGTAAATATCCCATAAACATGTGGACTCCTGAGATCGATGGAGAGTCAATTGAATCATATGACCACTTCTTGGAAACCGTAAAGTCGAGGTCCCCCGGATTCTTCGAGCGTTCAGATGCTTCAAAATTGTTGGCATCAGCCCGACTTCATATCGACCTCTATCAGGAATACCATGACAGAGAGTTTCTTGAGCAGGGAGAGGTTGCTGAGATCTCAAGGAAACTAGAGAAGAATCCTACAACTCTCAAGCGGTATCTTCGAGAGGGAGTAATGCCCAGAATTTATTACTGGCTCAATATGGTACCCAGTGACGAGCGAGAGAGAAAACTGGACTCCCTCATATCACGGTTGAATGGGGTCACTACGAACGAAGAGTATGATAGACGCTTCAATAATCTCTACTTCTTTGATGAGATGACTGCATCACCAAATCATATGGAGTATGATGAATTTGCACGGAAGTTTCTTTCATTCATCAGCGACTACAGTGATAGTGGCCTTCTCGTCGATATTGCAAAGAGATTAGGGATTGGCAAGTCCACTATCGGTGCGTGGTTTGATGGGACACAACTACCCACTCGTATTGCTTATGCAGCCCTTATTCCTCATGAAGACCCTCGTGAGGGACACAAATGGTTGCCCATGAAACTAAACCACATCACTAATCTGCCAGAGAATTTCATTCAGGTTCCTTTAGAGATATCATCTCCTCAGGGTATTCTCGATGTACTTGAACAGATTACTCCTTTAAAATCCGAGTTTATGGAAGATTATGAGAAAGTGTATGGGGAACTACCACGACCCACGGCTTTCATGTATCATCTTGGACTCATGGTTTCAGATGGTACGTTCAAATCGGATGTCGAGTATTCTGCTAAGGCTGTGTTGTTTGTGAGTAAGAAGTACTCGTGGGGTAGTACTTTGGGAAAGGGATTCTGTTACACAGCGGGGAGGATTGGATTATCTGCTGAGCGGAAAACAGATCAAGAAAAGGTCAGGGAAAATGGAAAAATTGACAAATTCAAAGTATATTCTAGTGAGGCCAGTCCAATTCTCATGTGGATGAAAAAGGCGTTGCTCGGATTGGAGAGTTCTGAGATTAAGAAGAACGTACCAATCAAGGCGGATTGGATTCTAAATGTACCTTATGATTGGCGAGTTGCAATTATCCAAGGATTGGCTGATGGTGACGGGTATGCCTCAGTTCCCAGATTTGATACAGCAATAACAACTACAACAAATGAGGAGTTCTTTGCTAGACTTCTTTCGTCAGTTGGAATTCAGGCAACTACTAGTGACAATCGTGCAAGAGTTAAGCAACAAGATGAGATTTTGAAAGCAAGAGAACTTCCATTGTTTAGATTTGCTAGTGGACGACAAGAATCTCTGGATAACCTTTGTAAAATCATCAAACTAAAGCCAAAGAGAAGATATCGTGTTCCAGAAGACGAGAAGAAACTAGTGATGGAATTATACAGAACTGGACTTAAACCAGGTAAGATTATTGAGAAACTGTGGCATGATTACGGATTGGCTCGTACTACTGCAATGATTTACACTTTAATTCGTAGAGAAACCAAGAAAAATAGTCAGTAAGTCAATTACAACAATATGATTAAAAGGGAAAAATATCCGATTGTTACTGCGCAGAGGTGTCTACTAATATGCCCAAAACTGCCAAGAAGCGGAAAAGTAAGAAAGGTTCCGGACCAATGCCCTCGGGCGGAGCAGGTTTAATCAGATTCTTCGAAGATGAGACTCCTGGTATCAAGGTTGGGCCAACAACGGTAGTGATACTTGCCAGTATTCTAGTTATTGCAACGGTTATTTCGCACGTACTCTACCTCGTAGGGAATTAATTGGAACTGTCAGAATCTTTGATTCAGATGGAACAGGCCCTAAGTATTATAAGAGACTCTAAGCCGAGTCGCACAGCGCACGGATTGGTGAATATTGAATGAAGATTAAGGGTGCACTGAACAAATACTGTCCTCGATGTCATAAGCATACAGTACACACAGTGTCTGTAGCAAAAGCTGGAAAGAGGCGAAGTCAAGCAGAGGGAGAACGCCGAATGAGGAGATTGACAAAGGGCTATGGATCATTTCCAAAACCAATCCAGAAGCGTTTTGCTAAGACAACTAAAAAGACAGTGCTCAAACTCAAGTGTAAGGAATGCGACCACATCATTCAGTCCAAGAGTATACGTTTAAAGAAGGTCGAGGTTCAAAAAGTATAAGGTGATTATTATGCCAAAAGGCGATATTGTTCGACAACCAAACTCACGGTTCCTAAAGGTAAAATGCCTTGATTGTGAGAATGAGCAGATTATTTTTGGAAACGCAACTACAGAGGTAAAATGCCTTAAGTGCGATAAGATACTTGCTAAGCCAAGCGGAGGAAAGGCCAAACTAGAACCAATTGCTAGAGAGATTGAGGTCCTTCCGTAAGGAGAAAAGAAAATGGTCCAAAAACGTGCTGATTGGCCAAACCCAGATAATTACGCTATAGCTGTTGCAAGCAAGGTAGCTCCTTATGGTGCCTATGTTCATTTACCTGAATATGGGAACAAAGAGGGGTTCATTCATATCTCAGAGATCAGTAGTACGTGGGTCAGGAATATTCGTAATCATATTCATGAGAATCAGCGTGTTGTTGTAAAAGTCCTCAAAGTTGACGAAGAAAAGATGCATATTGATTGCTCTCTTAGACGTGTTTCTAGTGAGTCCAAAAGAGTCAAGAATAATGAGTGGAAACGTGCTCAGAAAGCAGAGAAGCTCTTGGAATTGGTAGCCAAAGAGAATGATATAACTCTCGAACAAGTCTATGAGAAGATTGGCTGGTCAATTGAGGATGTCTTTGGAGAGATATATACAGGATTAGAGAAAGCTGCAGATGGCGATGTAGAAGTCTTTGAAGAAGTCCAAGCAACTAAGAAACTGAAGAAGCAGGTTGCAGATTTAGCAAAACAACGAATCGAGATACCTTTTGTTGAGATAGACGGTGAAATGACAATACTTGTTCCTGGTACAAATGGAATTGAAGTAATCAAGAAAGCTCTGATTGAGGGACTTGCAAAAGGGAAGAGTCATGAAAAGTCAACAACTGAAATTTACACTCTAGGTTCGCCCAGATACAAACTTAGAATCGTCAGCCCAGATTACAAAGAAGCTGAAGAAATTCTCTCAGATGTTTATGGTTTAATTTCAAAACAGATAGAGAAAGGCTCTGGAAAAATTGATTTTATGAGAAAGTAAGGGGTGGGTATCATATATGCCTCATCTCTATAAATGCACCAAGTGCAATAAATACACTCTGAGTCAAAAAACTTGTCCAAAGTGTGGAGGTATTGTTTCAGATCCTAAACCTCCAAAGTATAGTCCTCAAGACAAATATGGTGACTATAGAAGAAAAGCAAAACGTAAGATACAACAACAAGAAACCAGTTAATTTTTGAAAAAAGAAGAATCTTGGCAACTGATGCTAATGACCAGTTGCCATTGGTTATATTACTAGTAGAGCTGAATTGGAACCCAGAAGGTATTCCAATCACTGGCAAATGATGGTTCGCCATGGTCTATGTTGTTCCACCAGAGGAATTTAAGCTGGTAGTTCATTCCTGGAAACATTCCAATATCCTGAGGATCTCCAGATTGCAATGGAATTATGAATTCTATTACATTATCACCACTAGCAAACTCTGTAGAGTTTGTACCTGTAGAGTCTTCGGTCCAAGTTCCATCATAGTGAATGTTACCATCAAATGGTTGACCATTGTAGTTCATAATTCTGAGGTCAGAATCAAGAACTGCATTCTCTGGGGACAATTGAATACCAAAGGCATCTTCACCAAGGGTATAGTTGTCCATTTGAATTCCATAGTACATGTGAGTTGAGTTTGCTTGAGAGTGAACTCGAGCATTGTATCCCCCACCAAATGTTAAATCATAGCTTTGAAGAGAGCTCTCAGCACTTGATAGTGCTCCGTCAAGAGATGCATCTAAGTTTCCACTAGTCAAAGATGGAATTCTATCTGCAGTTGTACGGTTCATGTACTGGTAATACATTGTGTAATCAACTTCATAGATTTTGACTGTTCCGTATGCAGAGCTGACATATGGGTCCTTGAAAGCACCATGAAGACTTACAGGCATATGACTGGTCCATGCAGTGTCTTCCCAGAAGAAACTGTCCACCTGTATCCGGGCATCGGGCAGATTAAGAAGTGCTGCTTCTTCTTGATTTCTGGGTTCTCCATAGGATAGGAGCTTGAAGAGAGTTGAGCTGTAGAATGGCTCACGTGTTCGGTCACTAGCATCAAGGTATGTAGCATCATCAATCAATGATGTGCCAAATCGGTCCTCTGCAATTCGTACCATCCATGGCCACTTGCCATCATCACCGCCAAATCCTGAGAATCTGTGTCCCCAATATACAAGAACATGGGTTGTATCCCAGAGTTTGAAGGTCTTTAGCGACTCAGTGAGGTTAAGCGCCATCAATGCATACCCCATGAGCGCTATTTGGGTACTATTGAACGTCGCATTATCTACGATAGTTTTAGCGCCCGAAGCACCGTTAATCCAATAGCCATAGTCCCACCAACTAGCAATTACGGACCCAGAAGGTAAGACATTCCTAATATAGGTCATAGCAACCTGCCAATCGGTGGCTTGACCTTGGCCTGAGAGTGGAGCTTGTGCAAACTCAGGATTGCCCACTTGCGAGGAAACATAATTCACACCAAGAATCACGTTAACTGACAGTAATAGGCCAATGAACGCAAATGCAGTAAGTGCATGTTCCGAGGTGAGTGAAGAACTCATCCTGAATCGTCGTCTCTCAAAGACTGACTGCTGTGTGACAACCTTTGCATAAGGTAATAGAATGTTGTATGTTGCAACTGCAGCTAAGATAGCTACACCAGGTGCAAGTATCAGACTTAGACGGATCATACTTCCAGCGAAGTAGACTGATGTCACTCCATAGATTAGGATTAGCCAATCCTCATCACGACCTCTCTTGAATAAGAAGTACAAACCAAGCGGGAAGAAGAATATCAAAATTAGAAGTGTATTATAGAATGCACCCCATGGACTTGGCAAGTGTTCTGCCACTGATGCCAGAATTCGTTGATCTAGCCGCAAGAATGGATTGATTACTGAAAGGAATTTCGCACCAATTTTAAGAATCGGGTTAGAACTGTAGGGAGTGATTGTAAGTGTATTACTTCCCACATAGATAAGATATGAAACTACACCAATAATAGGAGTAATTAATCCGAAAAGGATGGGTTTCATGTGGGGCGCCAATACATTGGCAGTGGCTTCACGATAGCTTCCAATTCTGAGCCAAATCTCATACATAACAAGAAGTCCAGCAACTCCAATTGGCGCAAGGATTGTGAAATCTGTTAGATTAGCGAAACCATTTCGCGGAATGAGGGCCCCGAGAAAGATACCTAACGAGATTGTAATTAAGTATGAAGAAAGTAATTTCTTGCTATAGCGTCCAATTACTAACATTGCAAAAGCGAATAATGCAAGAAGCCCCAGCATAAATTCTGAAGCACCCCAAGACATCTGAAGATAGCCTAGAGCAAGACCTGCACCAACAGAAGCGGATAGAGAGCCACGTTTTAGACCTCTCATGAATAGAAATGTTGTAAGGACAATGGCAAATACACCAATACACTCATTGTCATAGAATCCTGCTATTGTTCTCTGTAGAAAGGCGGGAATGAATGCTGTGAATATTCCAGCAAATAATCCAACAGTGTTGTTATAGAGTTCTCTACCAAGGAAGAAAGCGACCACTGCAGTAAGAGCACCCATGAATGCTGGAAGGATAAGGGATACGGTGATCACATCTACACTGATACCAAAACCATTCAGTATGAAATAGAAGAAGGCGCTTGTGAAAGGTACTCCAATATAACTTGTTGTGGTCATATCACGACCAAATGGAACCCATGTTGAATCATCATACCAACTGAAGAACGCAGCATATCCATTTTCTGTAACATAATCAGTGACTCTAATTTGAAACCAAGGGTCAAATGCACGTACTATTGGTTGAGAGTCTAGTAAGGGTTCTAGACGTAGCAAAAGAGCAGCTGTAAAGATGATGAGAAGTGTCACCATCAACATAATCGAGCCACGTGAAATCTTTGATTTAGGTCGGTGGAATACCTGTTTTAGGAATCGTACACTCGACCTTCTGAACTTACCTACTGACATATGGAGTGCTCTCTCCGTGTTCTTTCCGAACTAGGCGGAGCGATTTTGTGATGCGCTAAAAAGGTTACTGTTAGAATCGGAGTTGTACTATAATTTTGGAAACCAGTCAGAAAAAGAAATGATGATTAGGGTGGAGCAGAAACAAGCTCCACCATAAGTCACACACTTGTTATATTATTCAGATTCGATTAATGCCTTGTATGCATTCGCATCCATTAGTGCGGCAAGGTCTGCTTCAAGATTTGAAGGTTTAATCTTGAACAACCAGCCCTCTCCATAGCAATCTTCGTTGATCTTTTCTGGAGCATCTTCAAGCTCAGTATTCACTTCGATAATCTCGCCACCAATTGGTGTGAAGAGATCTGATGAGGCTTTCATAGATTCAACAAGTCCGCATTCACCATTCGCTTCGAGAACTGTACCTACCTCAGAGATTTCAACAAAAGTAATCTCGTGAAGGGCATTCTGAGCATGGTCAGTTATCCCAATGATTGCAACATCACCTTCGATTTTGACCCACTCGTGTTCAGCACTATATTTTAATTCAGCCTTAATTTCGGTGTCGCCCATAATTGTCCACCAATGATTTTCGACTGAGAATTTCAGTTTAAATCAGTTTGGATATCATATAGTCCGGGTTTCACCATACTTTTCAGAGTCATAGAAAGGCCATTTCGTGATTTCGGCTCTTCGATGGCGCCCTTTGATGTCAATCTCAATAATATCTCCATCATTAACTGTGTCGGGATGAACATAACCCATTCCAATACCCTTGTTTGATATTGGTGAGAGTCCGCCACTGGTGGTCATACCAATTTTGACCCCATTAAAGAGAATGGGATATTTTTCTCTTGGAATCCCTCGATCAATCATAACAAATCCAATTCGGGTTTTCTTGACTCCTTCTTTCTTGTGACTTCGAACCACATCATAGCCAATATAGTGAGGTTCTACTTTGAATTTGACAGCATATGGAATCCGAGCTTCGATTGGAGATGTTTCTTCATCAAGCTCGTGGCCATAAAGAACGAATCCAGCTTCCAGGCGTGTTGAGTCTCTTGCACCTAACCCGCAGGGCTTGATACCAAACTCAGCACCTTGGTTGAGTAATTCTTTCCAGAATCCAATTGCTCTTGTCTTCCCCTCGTCTGAGAAAGAGCAGTTCAATACTAATACTTCAGCACCTGCTTCGCCAGTATATCCTGTTCGGCACAGGAAAGTGTCGTATCCAGCAATAGTTATTGGATTACAAGTGAATCTGCCAAATTCACCCATATCTTTCTCTGACATCTTACTCAGAAGTGCTAGTGCATTAGGACCTTGTACTGCAATCATAGCAATCTCTTTTGTTTTATCAGTCACATTCACGTCGAACTTCTTTGCTTGTTCCTGGATATGAGCCCAGATTTTTGCCCCATTGGCTGCATTGGTGACCCAGATGAACGCCTCTTCTCCAATTCGATACAACATGAGGTCATCAAAGGTTCCACCATTCTCGTTCAGACATGTAGAATATTGACCTCCATTGATCTTCAATTTGCTTACGTTGTTGGTCGTTACCGTTTGGAGAAAATCAATAGAATCTGGCCCCTCAATCCTCATTCTCAACATATGAGAAACATCGAAGATTCCACAACTATCCCTGACAGCCATGTGTTCCTCTTTGATGGAACTATACCGTACTGGCATCTCCCAACCAGCAAACGGGATGACATCACCGTGTTCTTTATGCCAATCATAGATCTGAGTTCTTTCAAGCCTGTCATTCATGGAAAATCACCGTCTTGACTTGATGCGAAGCTAAATCGACTACATTTTATGTCCTTCCATTTAGTCCTCTATTGAGGCATACTCCTTGGTAAGATACACAGTTGATGTAGATGGGCTACGTATTGGAGAAGACTATCCGGTTCGCCTTATGGGTATCCTCAATCTATCACCAGAATCATTCTACAAAGGAACCGTTGCCACTGATAAATCGGAAATTCAACAAATCATTGAGAAAATGGAGAAAGATGGCGCCGATATCATTGATGTTGGTGCGGCATCAACTGCTCCAAAGAATGTCTATGGTACATCTGAGATTTCAGAGAAAGAGGAGCTGAACCGTCTCACGATGGTACTCAGAGATATCACAAATTCAACTAATCTACCGATTTCAATTGACACTGTTTCATCAAAGGTGGCAGATATGGCTCTTGATATGGGGATAACAATGGTCAATGATATCTCTGGATTGCGTGCTGATTCTAAGATGGCGAATCTCGTAAGTTCTAGAGATGTTCCCGTAGTGATTATGGCAAATTGCAGAACTCCCTGTGATAGTGTTCTTTCATCTCTAAATTCACTTGAGGCCAGTTATAAAATAGCAATCAAATCAGGAATAGGGCAAGAAAAGATACTCCTAGATCCTGGAATAGGATTTGGAAAGCCAGCTGAAGTAGATTTCGAGATATTAGGAAACTTGCAGCAGTTCACTCGTTTTAATCAACCATTGTTAGTTGGAGTGTCCAGGAAAGCCTTCATAGGCAGCCTGCTAAAACAGCAAGACCCTGCAGAAAGACTCAACGGATCCCTAGCGGCAACAGCTATTGCAGTTTACAATGGTGCCAAAGTGATTCGCACGCATGATATCAAAGAAACAAAAATGGCAGTTCGTATAGGTGAAGCGGTTCTTCAGGATGATTGATACAAGATGGAATGGATAGATTGGCAACCAATTTACCAAGATATCGTAAATAGATTAAGCTTGGATACTATAATGGATATACGCGCTACCCAGTTGCTTACAGAATTATTGAAGGATATCGAACCAGACCCATTATTGCAACTCTTGGAACAGAGAATAATAAATAGAACAGTTGTAATTTGTGGAGCAGGTCCATCACTTGAACAGCATATACAGATACTGAAAGAGAGAAATGACTATCAAGACATGGTATTTGTTGCAGCAGATGGTGCAGTATCACTACTACTAGAGCAAAATTGTACATGCAATATTATTGTTACAGATTTAGATGGTGATTATAACCATATCAAACAAGCCACGCAGAATGGAGCCTTGACAATTGTTCATGGACATGGTGATAACATGGACAAGATTAGAGATGTGGTACTAAGCCTTGGATCGGTTCTTGGAAGTACTCAAGTAGAGCCAACGGAGAGAACGTTTCTTTGGGGAGGTTTTACAGACGGTGATAGAGCCTGTTATGTAGTAACTAATTACTCACCAAAGAGAATCATCCTTGCAGGGATGGATTTTGGAAAAGTGGTGGGAAAGTGGTCCAAGCCAAAACATGAAACACACTTTGCCGCACCTCAAAGGAAAGTACTCAAGCTAGAGATTGCACAGGAACTCATTACTGCTCTCTTCGAGAGAGTTGACATACCTTGTACTATTTTGGAAAGTGTACTTGGAAACGAATGATTCTAAATCATTCCTGTCTTGATTCCCCAGAGATAGCTGAAGAGTAGAAATGCTACACCCGTAAGAATCACTCCAAGGATCATCAATCTGGTCGCATATCCAGGTTGAAAGACGTACTTGGATCCATAGTATAACAGACCAAGACCCATTGTACCAACCATGATGATAACAGAAGCAACAACTCCTTCCATACCAAGTTGGGAATCTATACCTGGGGAGATGAGGATAGGAATTCCACCTGCTCCTCCTGCAATAGCTGGCGGAGTTCTTACTAGGGTATAGATGTTGCCACCGAGGACAAATATAACTGCTATGAAGATAATTCCAAAGAGGACTATGTCTGGAGGGCGGGTTGGCATACCAAACCTCGGCCTCGTAAGTCGAACTCTGGGTTTTATTATAAAACTCGGCCACCAGGGTTGCATAGTGTTACCTCGAGCGGTGTCGAAATGGAGTCTGCTTTTAAGAGTATCGAGAATTATGTGGTTGTACTAGTACAATAGTGACTCTGAATTGAGATTTCATAACGCGTATTTAAGAGTGAATCTCAGAAGAGAATATCAGACTGTAAGAAAGGTGAAATGATCTGCCCCGATTGATGCTTGTCACTGAAAAACCAACTGCTGCAAAGAAAATTGCCAAAGCACTTGATGACTCCAACTCTCCAAAAGAAATCAAGAAAGGAAAGACAAGCTACTTTGAATGTACAAGGGGTAATGATGAACTTGTGGTAGTCTATGCATTAGGACATCTCTTTGAACTCAAACAGACTGAAAAAGGATGGACATACCCACGTCTTGAAAATGAATGGGTTCCAAAATACGAGGTCGATAAGAAAGCAACCAAGACTAAACCCATTATCTCCTTGATTAAAAAACTTTCAAAGGATGTCGATAGGTTTGTGGTTGCTACTGATTATGATATCGAGGGTAGTTTGATTGGGTACCTTACTTTATTGTACGCTTGCAAAACTGATCCCAGTCAAGCCACAAGGATGCAGTTTTCTGCTTTGACTGAAAATGAGCTGGAACGTGCCTTTGAAAATATGATTAATCTTGATTTCCCACTGATAGAATCAGGACAAGTTCGTCACGAAGTTGACTGGCTGTATGGAATCAATATGACAAGAGCTCTCACGCTTTCAATAAAGAAAGCGGCAGGTTGGTTCAAGATAGTTTCTACGGGACGAGTTCAAGGGCCCGCTCTTTCGTATGTTGCTCAGCGTGAGAAGGAAATCAATCTCTTTGTGCCATTACCATACTGGATTATTCAGGTAGTTGCACATCATAATAATGAAGGATTGGAACTTGAATACTTCAAGAAACGAATCTCTACAGTATCAGATGCAAATGCAATAGTAGAGAACCTTTCTGGACAAACTGCGATTGTTGACAAGATAAACAGGCGTACTGTCACTCAACAACCCCATCCATCCTTCAATCTCAGTTCTCTTCAATCTGAAGCCTATAGACACTTGGGTTTCAAACCGAGTCGTACCTTAGCTCTTGCACAATCACTTTATCTCAATTCGGCAATCTCATACCCTAGAACAAGTAGTGAACAACTGCCTGATACCTTGGATATCAAAGTAATCCTCACAGGATTAAGTACAATGAAAGATTATGCATCAATAGCGAAAACAATACTGAAAGAACCTCTCAATCCTATTCAAGGTAAGAAAACAGACCCTGCACATCCTGCAATACATCCAACAGGTGAAAAACCAACAAAGCGACTTACTCCAAGTGAGAGAAAACTGTATGATTTAATTGTGAGGAGATTCTTCTCCGTTTTTGGAGAGCCTTTGGTTAAAGACCATCTAAGGGCGGATATTGTTTGTGAAAACCACCGACTCTACACAAGAGGGCTCCAGATTCTGAAACAAGGTTGGACAGAGTATTATGGGCCATACTTCAAAACAAAGGAGAAGGCACTTCCAGACATTGAGGAAGGTGATTCGATTCCACTTACAACTGTGGGTTCAGAAGAGAAACATACTCTTCCACCAGCTCGATTCAATCCTGCGAGTCTTCTAAAATTACTTGAACGGGAGAATCTTGGAACCAAATCGACTAGATCAAGAATTGTTGATTCTGTAAGATCAAGGGGATATACTGTAGGAGATAGTTTTGAACTATCAACTCTCGGATATGCGCTTTATGAAACATTAGACCAATACATGTCCGCTATGCTATCTCCAGAAATGACGAGACAATTGGAAAAAGAAATGGAAGACATCCAACAGGGAAATACAGATCGAGATAGTGTGCTCATCAAGACCAAAGGCAGTTTGCTTTCAATTCTGAAGGAATTCAAGGCTAAAGAGGACCAAATAGGAGAAGACCTCGTCAAAGGACTCCAGAGATATTGGAAGGATACCGAGGAACTTGGACCATGTCCAAAATGTGGTGATGGGGTTCTTAGAGTTGTGCAATCGCCAAAGACTGGAAAACGGTTTGTTGGTTGTTCAAACTATAAAGATGGGGTATGCGACCAGACATTCCCCCTCCCTCAAAAAGGTAGGTTAGTACCACTTGAAACAATGTGTCCTCATTGTGACCATCGTATGATAAAGGTAATTTCAGGTAGGCGAGCTTGGGAAACTTGCATTAATTGGACTGAATGTCCCGGAAGACAGGAAGATCTCAAAGCACTTGACAAGAGAAGAGCCAAGCAATCGAAGAAAAATGAGGAGGTTAAAGAGTCATGAGTCACTGTCCAATTTGTGGTCGAGATAAGCAAGATGATTTCTGTCCTTATCACCAAACCGCATCCAACAATCTAAAAGAGATACATGAAAAATGGGAAATTGCAGCTGGTCTTTCATGGGAGGATTATCTAGACAAAATCAGTGATATTGAAGATACTGGTAGATGGATAAGAGAAGTAATCGAATTCATCACGACACAAGGTGATCTCTAAGAGCTGTTAGAAGTTCCATCATGACTAGCCGATTTAGCTGTGTAACTCCTGAAACCACCATGCATGTGTTATTGGTCCAAGATGAAACTCGTTCTGCCATTGTTCGAACAAGTGTGATATCCAAACCCATGGTGAAGGATGCAGTTGATGTGGGTTCTGAACGACCTTGACCTGGGGGAATTGCAACCGCAGAAATGCCTAGACGGTATTGTTCCTTATCTGAGAATAACAGTAATAGACCATTCTCAAGGTTCAGAATACGAATTCGGACCGTTCCAATGGATGTTTCCGATGTTAATTCAGAGATGTCATCATTTGTCATAAAACCACAGACAAGATGACTATGTACTAGAATAAATCAGTACCGACAATTCATGAACAGTTTATTTCGCGCCAGAAAACAACATGGTTATCAAGGTCATAGAGGGATTCATCATTGGAATTCCCATGACTATTGATTCTAACAGCTATAAAGAGTTCTTTCCATATCCTGAGCCGCGTAAAGGTCAGAGTGAGATGATGTTTGCAATAGAAGAAGCTGTTAGAACTGGAGTGAATATCTGCTCTGAAGCACCCAATGGATTTGGAAAGACGTGTGTGACCTTGAGCGGAATTCTGCCTTGGGTCAAAGAGAATAATGGGAAAATACTCTACTGTGCAAGAACCCATAGACAACTTGATCGTGTGGTTGAAGAGTTGGTTGAAATATCTAAACGTCAGGATGTTTCAGGGGTTTCATTCCGTGGAAGAAGGCATATGTGCCTGAATCCATTTGTCATTGAGAATTCAGACTTTGTAGCGCCGATAAGTGAAGTTTGTGGACAACTGAAGGCCACTGGTAGGTGCTCGTACTATGAAAAGCTAAAGAAAGCTGGAGACCCTGAGGATCTTTTAGAAGATGTCCCTAAGAGAGTTTTAACAGCACCAGAAATTGTGAAGATTGCAGAAAGGAAATCTATGTGTCCCTATGAGATGGCGAAACGTTTAGCAAAAGTGGTGGATGTGGTAGCGCTCTCCTACCTGTATGTTTTCGACCCATGGATTCTCGAGGTTTTTGTGCCAGATCTTGGAACACCTCTATCGAAGATTGTGCTTGTTCAGGATGAGGCACACAATGTTCCAGCGACTGCCTTAGACTCAGCAAGTGATTCGCTAACACTCAGAATTGTCAGACAGGCTACCAGAGAAGCAAAAGATGGTCCATACAAGGATGGTACATCACATGAGTTCAGTCGCGCGCTTACAAGGAATCTGTTAGAGTTATCCTCTGATTTGAAGGAAAATGATGAAAAAATAGTGGATCCTCGGAATATAGTGGATATGTCAGTCAAATCAGCTGGTCTTGATTCGGGTGAGCGAATTCTACTTCATATGCAAGATCATGGAGCGAAGATTAAGAAAGGACTACTCAAAGCAGGAAAGTTTCCACGATCTGCTATTCATAGAGTGGCAGAGTTCTTGTTATCTTGGCTAAGATGTGTCGATAGAGAAGATTATTCCTTCATTATATCATCATCAATTACTAGAGGAAGTACAAAGAGAGTATCTCTTGACCTAGTTGCATTAGACCCAACATCTGTTACGACCCCCGTTCTGAATATGGTTCACAGCTCTGTAGCGATATCCGGAACAATATCACCACTTGATGCCTATGCTGAGATGCTAGGATTTGGTTCTGAGTCGACTAAAGTCACATTCCAGAGTCCATTTGCAATTAAAAATAGACTTGGATTAATTGTAAGTGGATTGGATACATCATTCCAAAATAGAAATGGCTCTACTTTTGAGAGAATGGTTGAACATTGTCTTGCAGTAATTAATGCAACACCAGGAAATACTGGAATCTTTGCTTCAAGTTACTCGATTGCCAAGTTTCTTGTGGATGCAGGTCTTGAGAAACGATTGAAGAGAAAACTATTCCTTGAACGTCCAGGAATGAAAGGCACAGACAATGACAAGATGATTGAGGATTATAAGAGGCAAGGTGAGAAAGGAGGCGCAGTACTGTTAGGTGTGCAGGGAGGTCGCAATTCTGAGGGTGGTGATTTTCCAGGCTCTACAATGGAGAGCGTTGTTGTCGTTGGAGTTCCCTATGCCAGACCTACTCCTAGAATGGAGGCACTCATTAAGTACTATGACTCAGCCTTCAATCAAAAAGGTAGAGATTATGCATACGTGCTACCTGCCATGACCAGGGCAATTCAATCTGCAGGAAGACCTGTACGAAGGTTGGACGATAGAGGGGCAATTGTGATGCTCGATCAGAGATTTGCAACTAAATACCTGTCACGATTTATCCCTTCATGGCTAAAGGAAGTAATGCAAGTAGTTTCTGATAATCCAGAAGATGTGGCACACCAAGTTGAGAGTTTCTTCATGACCTAGATTGTACAATCAAATCCTCAAGGGCGGAATCTCCTATTAGTATTGCACGTGCTTCTTTCGATGTGATAGATATCTTCCCTCTCGTTAGTTTAGTTACAAACTGTTTCAATGAACGGACGTATCCTTCTTTAGGTTCAAGGTCCATATCAGAGTCAACTACATGCCGTCCACTTCTTCCTGCAATTAATATCGCTGAAGATTCATCTGACCTTGCACCACCAGTAATTGTAGTATTGTGCTCATTTACTAACTCGATTGGAAGTTTCGTTCCAATATTCTTAGTAGACCTCAATAGCAAAGTGGCATAAAGATTGGACCCAGTTCCAATACGAACAACCGTCTGACATTCGAAAAATAGAGTCTTTGTATGGTTTACTAGTTGTTGAGTTAAAATCATTACAGAATCAGGTGATGAAAGAGAGTTACTATAAACAGGAATCCCATCAATGACCAAGGCTACTCCAAAAGTCATCCCGGGGTCTATTCCAACTACCGCCCTAGATGGTGAATGTAAATCGTGCAGTTGGGACATCATCTCTATTCGAACAAAATCAGTATCGAAATCCTCAGTTACCTCTATCTTCCTCTCATGTTGCTCAAAATTGTCATCTGGACCGGTTATTACAATATGAGCATGGTCACATCGGTGGTCTGTTGGAGAGCAAATGACGAATTTTATTTCGAGCTTTTTTAGGAGCTGTACAACACGATAGAGTATTTTCGGGTTCTCGGTTGCAATTGCAGCTTCCCATCTTGGCATGATTCGAATCCTTCTAGATATAACCTATTTCCTACACATTCTGTGGTGAGTGAACCTCAACTGTAAGATATTTCTATGTTCCGCCATTCTCCTGCCAGTGTCACCACTTCTCAAAATCCAGAGGATTTCAAAATTAGCAAGAGCTTTGTCGACATTCATCGGGATGGGATCCCTCCTGAAGTCCTGGCTTCCTTCTCCTGTTTTGATACTGGAGCATCACTTCCAGTGACAGAGAGCATTTCCACAGTTCTTTCCACGGCGGGGTCATTATCACTCATCTTAGATTTGTCACCAAAAATAAGAAGGTCCGACTGGACAAAGTGAACAGCCGCGGACTCCCCAGAACCTGATGCTGGTTCCTTCTTGGAGAGTAAGGACTTCCCTTTAGAAGAAGGTTTCTTCTTTCGGGCTTTCAGTCGCGCACGTCGAGCTCTATCAAGAGCCCTAGTCCACAAACCTAGTCCTCTCACATCATGCAATGATGAAGTGAGCATAAGTAAGCGTGCAGCGATGTTGATACTACCATTTTGATCAGCATTGATACTGTATCCACAAGATGGGCAGTGGAAGTAATTCTGCTTAGGTCTTGTACCCTTACTTCCACACTTCCAGCACATAATGGAGGTCCATGCTTCAGGAACTGCCCTGAACCGAGGACTCTTTCCATCAATTTTCCAGCCTTGCTGTGCAAGTCCGTGTTTCAGACTCTCAGTAATCCTAGCAAAGGCCCAAGAATGTATCATTCCTCTGAACCTTCGCCCGCGGTAGTTTCCTCGCTTTGCACGCATTCGTATATTTTTCAGGCGACCAATGGCAACATAGAGTGTGTATCTCTTGGATAGTTCTTCGATATAGTTGAGAAGCTGCCGTACAAGAACTCTATCATATTCACGAGCAACATTCTCTCGCTTGGAACGCATTTGACGGAGTTTCTTTGCAACCCGATCATAAGACAGTCCATTATTTCTCCCAGTGTATATCTTTCTCTGTAGGTCTGCAACAAGATCATCATACTTCTTGATGACCTTGACCTTCTCCCTCTGAACGAAATAGCGCGTTTCTCTTGTCTTTTCAGGAGTGAGAAGAGTTGAACAGGCAGCCTTCTCGATGCCGAGGTCAATTCCAAGAATAGCAACAGGAAGCCTCTCCTCTGGAGATTCATCAATAGGAATCCGGACTGCAATGGTCACCCACCACTTCCTGCTCCTATCAGTGAATATCTGTACAGCCTTCACTTCACCCCGTCTGATATGGTTCAGATGGAAGGGAGAAATCTTGAGAGGAATGCTCAATCGATTATGACGCGTTCTCTTCTCGCGTACTGAATCAAAAGCATCCCTGATATCAAGCCACCATCGAGAAGAAGTGGTCAGCTTCTCAATCAACTTGAATCTCCGGGAGAAGACCCATCGTGGAATCCGTCGGCTACTTTTGATCGAAGCGGGATGTGAGACATTCCAACCCTTTTTCCTTCTTAATTTTAGATAACTCTCATAGAGAGCAACAGCAGTCTGTCGACACTCAGACATCTCGTTCTGAGAGATACGGGAAAACCTGACCTTGAAATCATGAGGGACAACCAATCTTTGGCTATATCCCGGGTTTACCTTAAGAGCAGTCATGGTCAGTTGGTCCAACTTACCATCATCAATTCTATCCCTGTTTTTACCAGTAACACCCTCCAGAAGAACAGTCATGTTACATGAATATGGGCATCACATTGGTATCATTGACTGGCAACCTGATGGAGCAGAGAGGTATTGCGTTAACTACCAGTGTGCAATGGCACGATTGAACCATTTAAATGCGAGGTCTTATCCATTCTACTGCGCACATCACTGGTCTGAGCATCGATGGCCTGGATGGTAGGAAAATGATTTGAAAGAGGTGAGTTAATGCAAGAAATCCCAATAATCGACACGAGTTACCCTGTGAATCTACTTGAGTTTATAGCTGCAATTGTGATCTTGGTGTTATTGGTTGTCATCCTTGGTTATAGGAATCGTGTAACCAGACCTCAGTACTGGGCAATTTCGGTAATTGAAGTTGCTGTGTTTGCAATATCGTGGTTGTTTCTAGCCGCTATGACAGATTTGGTTGTCTATACACATATTAGTTTGCCAATAGAAGTTAAGCCTATCGTCATAGATATTCTAAACATTGTATTATACCTGGGATTCTGTATCCTTCTGATATTCATTGAAACCCATCGTGGATTACCCAAAAAGGATAGTGAGAAGACTGTTGTCATCAATGAATAGTGTAGAGCTTAACTTCGCAGATGCTCCATGGTACTTCACACATCACTGGTCCGAGCATCAATGTTTGAGATACTCAATGACCTAAGTCAGAATGGGAAGTGGATCCAACATGCTGATGAGTCGAATACTACAACGTGACTGACATGACAGACTCATTGTCGTGAGTTATTAGGTTCTCATTACTCAATACATCAAGGAAATGCTTAGCTCGTTCTCTTGGGATACCTGCGTCTACACACTCGGTCAGGACCTGCTCCAGAGTGACGGGTTTCAGCCTGTTCATGTTCACAAGACTCTCCACAATGCCAAGGACCCTTCTTCTGAGCCCAATACCCATGGAAACCTTGGATGTAGAAGTCTGTGCCATGGTAGCAAGTATTCCAGCCCTTCGCCGAGCCTCTTTAGCACTGGACACATAGATCATACTTGGTCTATCTAAGATAACAGCACTGCATAGTGAACATTGTGAGTTTGTTCCCTTATCAGCGACACTGTCAAAGCCAACATTCCCACACTCGCGGCACCTGTATACCCTGAACTCATTCTCATTCATGTACTCTCACTCACTTCCTCGGGTTCGGATGACTCTTTCACTTCCCTGAGCGGCTCGTCAACCCTGGTGCTATATCCGTGAGCTGCAAGATAGTCCCTGACTTCAGGTTCCTCCCGCTTCAAGGCATGAGCATCTTCATAGAACCCACCCCAGCCTATGCTCATCTTGACCTCAACGTTAGGAAGACCTGCATTGTCCTTGAGTACTATCTTTCGGCGCCCAGCCTCAGCCTCTGACACCATGAACCTATAATCCGAAGCATGAGACAAAATGTGCC
>JABCSP010000108.1 GCA_018238825.1 Candidatus Thorarchaeota archaeon
GGAAGATGTTTCATCAATGCTGAAGACAACTCGTGATAGCGTTCATGTTGTTGCTTCAGCACGTGGTTCTGCAATGGGTAGAGTAACAATACGTGATGGTGGAGACCTGATTGACCTCACAAAGATGGGGACAGGAGGTTGGGCTGTCACTCCCTTCCTTGATCAATTAGAGATTGTTGAGAGCGATGCTGAATTCATTATCATGTCTGAGAAAGATGCAGCTGTAATGCGTCTTGCAGAAGCAAAGTACTGGAATCGTTATCCGTGCATTGTGCTTACAGGAAAAGGATCTGGTGATATTGCAACCCGAGCATTTCTGAAGATGTTAGTTAAGGAACTTGAGATACCTGCTTTTGCACTAGTAGACTCTGATCCGTACGGACATTATATCTACTCAGTCTTCTTGAGAGGAAGTAAACGTTTGAGCTACGAATCGCCATTCATTGCAACACCCGATCTCAAGCTTCTGGGTGTTCTTAGTAGAGACTTGGATGAATACAAGATTCCGAAAGCCGTCAGAATTCCAATGCAGCCTACTGACATCAAACGTGTGAAAGATATGTTGAAGGAACCCTTTGTCCAGAAAAACAAGGAATGGGTTACAGATCTCCGATTGATGCTTCAATTGAAGGAGAAAGCAGAGATACAGGCTTTTGCCGCTCATTCGTTCCAATACTTGACTGATGAGTATCTTCCAAGAAAACTGGAAAGCGGTGACTGGATTTAGTCGCGACCATACATGAGGTCTTATTACAAGACTTACCTTTGGTTTCGCCATTAGTTTGTTTTCAGAGAACTAAAGGTGATACAAGAGATGGTTATCTCAAAGGTTGGAATAGACGTAGTTGATTCACATGCACATTTTTTCACATATGCTACGATAAAGCGGTGGCTCGATAGTGGTGGAACTGGATCCCTTGAACGTATTCAGAAGAGAGTAGGAACTCATACCGACATGGGAACTTTAACTGTTCCTGATGAGACCTGGGATGCAGGTCAAATGTGGATTGATGAACTGGACAAGTATGGTATCTCCGCGATTGGGATGATGATTAATCCTGAGGTCTGGGATGAGTTTAATGAAACACGTAAGAAGTTTCCAGGTCGCTTTCTAGGTTATGCTAATATCAATCCGGCAGAAGAAAACGCTGTAGATGTGGTAAAGCGTGCAGCAAAGGATGGTTTCCAAGGAATCAAACTCTATCCAAGTTCATGGGACTTTCACGTATACGATGAGAGAGTCTATCCAATCTATGAAGAAGCACTAAAACATAAACTTCTGGCGATTCATCATTTTGGTATCACCATCGGAGCCACTGCAAATCTAAGATTTGGTAATCCATTAGATATACAAAAACCAGCTCAGGACTTTCCAGAACTCAATTTTATGATTGCACATTTTGGTGCTGGATTCTTCAGAGAGGTACTCATGCTCATGTATCAGACAGATAATGTAGTGATGGATACCAGTGGAAGTAATAGTTGGATGAAATATCAGCCCTATGATTTAACAATCCCAAAAATCTTTGAAAAAGCTTTGAGAGCAGGATCTGCAGAGAGAATTGTCTTTGGTACTGATTCGTCTTTCTTTCCAAGAGGTTTCAGATTCAATATCCTCGAAGAACAATATAATGCAGTGAAATCAATCTGTCCTCAGTTTTGTTATTCTGAAGAAGATGTAGATTTAATATTCAGAAAGAATATCCTTCGGTTAACAGGCTTCAAACTGACATAAGATTAGAACAATCATGCTTTCCGAATCTTCTTATCGAGACCTTTCAGACGTTTTGAATCGCCACCCTCTCTGAACTTGGCAGCAGCATCTTGATACTTTGCTAGGGCATCTCTTGTTTTTCCACCCTTTGCTAATTGATCTCCCTCTGATTCGAGTGCTTTACCCCAGATAGCATAAGCCTCTCGTGCTCGTTCAGCACATCGGGCTCTCTTTTTAGCATCTGTAGTAAACATGTACAACTCTCTAGCTTTCTTAAATTGTACAATTGCCCATTCAAACTCACTCTCTTTCAAATGAGCCTCTGCCTCATCATAGTGGAACCTAGCCATTGCATCATAACCCATGTCTATTCTTTTTAGTGACTCCGCAATATTCTTCTCGGTACCAGATCTCTCGAAAAGCATCTTAGCCATCTCAAAATACTCGATAGCGCGTTCGTGCTCATTTTCTTTCAACAACTGGTCACCGAAATCCGATCGAGCCTTTCCCATTGCATCAAACACATAGGCGGGATAGTCAAATCCATCGGCAGTAATGGCGACGCCACAATTTGGACAGGATGCATGGTCTAGTTCTTTCAAAGGAGTCTTGATTGAAACCTTGGCGGGCTTTCCGACTACTACATCAATGAAAGATGAACTTGTACTACCTCGACCTTCAGGGAAAAGGTGTGTAACTGCATCACGGGTTGCATCATCGCGTACTTCCGGAAATAGATGCGTAAGAGCATCATCAGTTGATACTTCTATTGCTTCAGCTTCTGCAACAATCCTTGGAGGTTCAATCTCCTTAAAGGGCATACCTTCTTTGATTTCATCGATACTATCTTCCCATGATAGTTCAGCTTCCTCAGTAACGATTGGTTCCTTGGTTTTCGATATGGGCTCAAAAGGAACCGAAGCTGGAGCACTAACCATGGTTTCACCACTCTCTACCTCCGATTCTCCTACAGGTAAATCGGGCAAATCTTCCTCCCAGGAGAGTTCTTCTGGTTGAGTAGAAACCTCTGGTTCAGGTAGAGTTGGCTCGTCGACCAATACTGGCTCCTCAATATCATCAAGTCCAGACTCTTCAACACTAGGTAATGTATCCGGTTGTAGAGTTGATACTGGTTCGAGACCTTCAGGGATTTTATTTCCACAACCGATACAGAAGGTTGAGCCTTTTCCTAAATTTTTGCCACACTCTGGGCATTGAAGATGGTCGACCATTTTGTAATCAGCTTCTATTTTATTTCTCAGTTATAGCATCATGACTGAGTACAAACATATTTTCCAAGAGTATACATATGAACAATTGTCGTACGGCATCGTCTGCGTTATTATTAGACGATGTACACAAGGGGATACGTGCACAGTGTAATGATGATTCCAAGCATTACGCCTACAATAGATTGTGCTAGACTGTGTTGTTCAAGAACAGTACGTGACCAAATGACCAAGATCCATGCGAGAATCACAGGAAATGCTACCCAACCAAATACGAAGAATAGAGCTGTTCCGGGTCCGCCTATTCCAGCACTATGTATTGAAACCTTAATTCTCTGATTTGCTATTGTCACACCACTTGTTACTGTAAAATAGGCTGCAGCCAAAGCGCTCATAATTACGCATCCGAGGATTGAATATACTAGGAACGACAACGCATAAACTGGTAATGTGAAAAGGAAGAATTTTTTCCTACTCTTCCAATCTGAAACATCAAGATCAACCGTTCCTCTCCGTGCTGAGTAAACAATCGGGGTAATGGGCAAAATCACCATCATTATGGCGCATAGTAAAATGTTAGACATTGGTGTTAGAACTGGACCGAGACCAATAGGTGAGTACAGAGAGAAGATTATTCCCATATAGAGATTAATCAGTGGCGCTGGAGCTAATCGGGAAATAAAACGAGCAAGGGTGATACGCCTTCCCTGCAGATCAAGCAACTCATCTCCGTACTTCACAGTAATCCTCTCAAGACTGAGTGCCCATCCCTCCTATATTTCCTACTTTTACTTCAAATTCCAGTGAAAGATTTAGTTCAATATTGAAACTTTGTCCTCAGAAATCTGCGGAACATATGACAACAAACCTTTTCTTTGCAATTTGACACGTTTTTTCAAGGGAACTAGTCATTCCGCTAGGATGTACAAAAATATGCCAGCAATGCCAAAGCGTGAGATCTTCGAACGAATTATCCAGAATATCACAACAAAGTTTCCAGATGTTTACGCAGCCTTATTCATTAGTCCAGAAGGATTTCCCATCAACACATGGGGTGTTACACTGGAACGTGCTGAAGAAATATCTGCTCTATTGAGCGCATTGATTGGTAAGACCAATGAGATTGTTCGAGGGGTTAAAGAAGGAGGCGAATTAGCATTCATCCAAATTCAGACAGATTTGGGTGGAATTCGAATTGCACCTCAGGATGAGTTCATTCTTGTTACCTTAACAAAATCCTAGAAACTATCTCAGTTCACTTAACATAATCACACCTGAAATTAGTAGTGAGTGGATTTCTAATTCTGAAAACATAAGACCTCCTCACTCGGAAAGACCACTAGTGCTATTTTTATACTCTGTACTTAGACTACATCTTGTCCACGTGCAGATGCTCCGGTAAGTATCTGAGGGAGGTCTTCATAATGTCCCCGAATAAGAAAGATGTCGAAGAAAAAGCTGAAGAGGCTGAAGATTACGAGAAATTCGAAGAGGTAGCGAACGCAGAATCCACTGAGATTGATATTGGTTCTAGCGATTCAGTTGTTGAATTTGAAATAACGGATCTTCCAGGAGTAGGTCCTGCTATTGGAAAGAGATTAGCAGAGTCTGGTTACAAGAATGTAGAGGCCATTGCTGTAGCATCACCTAATGAACTAGCTGCGGCAGGAGCCATTGGAGAAACCACAGCGACAAAAATTATCAAAGCAGCTCGCGAAATGCTGGATATTGGTTTTGAAACTGCTGATATATTTCTTGAGAGAAGAAAGATCGCAGGTAAAATCTCAACCGGTTCAAAGGCTCTTGATGAACTCTTTGCAGGCGGTCTGGAAACCCAGGCTATTACTGAGATGTACGGTTCATTCAGGTCTGGAAAAACACAGATGGCACATCAGTTGGCAGTCATGATTCAGAGACCCCCTGAAGAGGGAGGTCTCAATTCAACAGCTATCTACGTTGATACTGAAGGTACATTCAGACCTGAGCGTTTAGTGCATATGGCTGAAGCTTATGGAATGGATACTGCTAAAGTTCTCAAGAATGTTGTCTGGGCGCGTGCCTATAATTCAGACCACCAGATACTATTGTGTGACCAAGCAATGGAGATGGCGCCTGAGAAGAACGCAAAACTCCTTGTTGTAGACTCTGTAATGAGTCACTTTCGTGCTGAATATACTGGTAGAGGTACACTAGCTGCAAGACAGCAGAAGCTAAACAAACACCTTCACCATCTGCAGAGGGGTGCGGAGATCAATAACTTGGCAGTGTTCATCACCAATCAGGTCATGTCACGACCAGATGCATTCTTTGGTGATCCAACTGCACCAGTTGGTGGTCACGTACTAGCACATGTCCCACAGACAAGATGTTATCTACGAAAGTCAAAGGGCGAACGTAGAATATGTCGACTTGTGGATTCACCAAATCTCCCTGAAGGAGAAGCAGTCTTTACCGTCGTAAAAGATGGTATCCGGGATGTATAATCATCCTATGTAATTGTTGGATGGTCTATGGCCATCCTTCTTTTTCTATTCGAAATTGGCGTCTTCAATGAAACCAAGAACTTTCTTTTCCCAGGCATCAAGTCCTGCAGAGTTTGATGGATATGCTGCGTAAGCCTTACTCATCTTCTTCATTAGACTGGCTGTCTTCTGTATCTTTAGGAGTAAAGATAATTTTCCAGCTCCACGTTGTACTCTCTTCAATTTTTCAATAGGACTGAGTGAGAAACCATCTCCCTTATTTGCCGCCATAAGGTCTCCGGCTTCAAGAATTCTTTTCTCAAATCCGTAGTTCAATTCCTCATCTGAAACGGATTGGAGTAATCTTCTGAAAATCTCAAGAGCAGCTAATCTCTTGCCAAAGTTTGATAGATAGCGAGTATTGTATGACCAGAGTCCCTTTGCTGTTACATCACGTTTAGCAATTGCTTCTCGCGCAACCTCTCCAAGAATAATTCCAGCACGCATTCCAGCTCCGATTCCACCACCATGTATGGGGTTCACTTGTAGAGCCGCATCACCCACAAATGCTACACCATCCCCCACGAGGCTTTTGAGAGGTCGTCTGACAGGTACCGCACCACCTTTTCCATCTATGACTGTGCTCTCGAATAGAAGTGGATACTTCTTCTTGAAATCGATAAAGTATTTCTTTGGAGAACCTATTCCTTTTCCTCCAGTTACGCCAATGCCTGCATTGACTTCTTGTGTGCTCTTTGGAAAAACCCATGCGTATCCAGCCGGAGCGATTTCATTGCCCATATAGCATTCAGCGCAATCTAAGTTTTCAATTCCAGCTGCGATAAATTGCTGGCAGATCATAATATCAGAAGGATTTAAATCTGTATTTATTCCGGCCCATTTTCCAACGACAGAAGCCGGACCGTCAGCGCCGATGACAATATCTGCGGATAAATTATATTCTTTTTCAGATGATTTTATTTTTACCGCAATATCTTTTTCGTTTTTTATCAATCCGATCGCTTTGGCGTCGATCATTATTTCAGCGCCCGCTTCTATCGCTTTTTCCGCCAGCCATCTGTCAAAAATTTTTCTTTCTAAAACATACCCGTTTCCGCCGACGAAAACTTTAGTTTTGTCAGGAGAATAAATTTCAAATCCTTTAATTTTTTTAGAGATGTGCTCTGGCTTTACATCTATAAGTTTGTCTAATTGTTTTTTGCTCACGCCTTCGGCGCATTGGACTGGCACGCCGATTTGCAGGCGGCTTTCTACCATTAAAACGGACAAGCCCGATTCAGCCGCTGTCTTTGCCGCCATTGATCCGGCTGGTCCGGCGCCTATTATAATTAGATTGTATTTTTTTTCTTCCATTTTTTTAATTTTTTAATAATTAATTACGACTTTTAAATTTTATTATTTATTTAAACTTTTGTCAAATTTTTTATCAACACTATATCCACAAGAGACTATAAGTTAATTTGTATGCCCTTGAGAGGACTCGAACCTCTATCTTGAACTCCGGAGGCTCATGTTCTGTCCGTTGAACTACAAGGGCAAGAAGCTACTTTCTCAGCAACTAAATAAATATTAGCTTTCTTGAATCTGCCTCTAGAAAGAAATCCTATTTCTTTCACTCTAAATCCTGATTTTTCTACTAATCTTTTTAATTCTTTTTTCTTGAAGCAGTGAACATAACGCTGAGCCATAATTTTGCCTTCTGGGCCCTTCCATGGATAGAAAACATCTCCAGCGTCCAATTCTGACTTTTCAAGAGCTCTTAAAATTGTATACTTTAATAATAACCAAAAATTACCTTTTTTCTGT
>JABCSP010000109.1 GCA_018238825.1 Candidatus Thorarchaeota archaeon
AAATTTGGAAGAAATTAAAATAGAACAGCCAACAAAGAACTATCAGGCCGCCTATGTACACACCTTTGACTATGTTGACGATCATATCTATAGTATATATGGCACTACATCAAGCTTCTCGAATATGAAATCGGATTCAACAAATTATGCAACATTGGAGGAACTTCCAACTTCTCAATCTACTCTTGATTACAAATATAATTGGGACCCATGGATATCTGAGGTCTACTCTTCTACACAGTGGTGTGAGATTGAAGTTGAAAGTCAAAAGGACTTCCATTTAGAAGATAATTGGGGAGTAGGAGGCGAAACGTCAAATTTTGCAGGAATTACCCAGAACGCAGGTGGAAACAGTGGTGGGATACTGAGTTGCACGTATAATTTAGCCTCTGTTGATAACTTTGTATTCTCAGTATTTCTCTATAATGGTAATTTACAACATAGTAATGAGATGAGGATTTACTTCAAGGACATTTATGGAAATTGGGACCTTAAGAAAGATTGGACCCAAGCAGAAGGTGGAGTTGATAGTTATTCTTGGAATTACTATAAAGTGAATGAAGATTCCACTCAATATCTGTATAACGGTTTCCGAGTGAAATACGAAGCATTTGACATCCACTTGTTTCAGAGCTCGGGAGTGGACGCTCAAAGGATCGTGGTACAAGGTCCAAACCGTATTGATCAACGATTTAGATTCTCAGGTGTGGACTATGATGAATTCTCTGTGGAATATTTGTATATCGAACTAGACGTACAAACTGTTGAACATCTCAAGGTTGAAGTCTTGTGGGATGGTAGTTGGCAGTATTGTGGAGAACTGTATGATAGTGGTCACACAGCATTTTCAGTCCACGATTATCTCACATCAGGAGTGTTAGATGTTCGCCTAACAGATTCAGATACCACTAATGATGGTTTTCAAAGTGAATGGCGTATAGAGGAAATGTACCTCAGGATGTATGATCACATCCCTACAAGTTATCATAGCCCAGGGTGCGATTCACTGTACGATACTGATAATATCTATGCAATGAAGACGCCGCGTTCCGAATCACATGATAGCTATGCATTCCTCTCGACTTACCACTATGATGCAGACGTATTGGATATTTCATACTGTGGAATTGCAGGATATAATGGAGATGCAAAGTTATGGGAACTTAGGTATGATATTTTAACTAATGCATATTCCTTGATTTCTGGAAGTGCCTACATTGGATTTATTCCAGGAACTAAAAACAGTGATAATCATTACATTGATATCTGCTGGCGTATCGAATTCAAGTTCAATCATCCCAGCATCACGGATATGAACATTCGAGCAATAACCAAAGACACGAGATATCAAATGACGACCAGATGGAATGTCAATTGGGACGTGGAAACTCGACTGCAGTCGGCCTTGGCACTTACTGATACGGGTACTGACACGCGAGGTGAAATCAACGGACTTCTCTTGGCCGAAGGAGCAGTTGCATACTATGGTTCGGCATCACTCCAATACCCACCAGACAATGCAGTTGATATCTATATCATCTCACCAGAAGTTTCTACATCTCCTTGGTCCGCATTGTATGATAACGACATGTTTGGGGCGCAGTACTGGACTTGGGTGACAGCAGATGATCAAGTCGGTTTGGATTACTATCGCAGCAAGGTTGTATTAGCAGGTGCTGGAAGTGCTGGCACTGACCTTTTAGTTACTGATGACTCGGTCAGTTTTATTGCTGACAGGATAACAGTACTCAATTATTCCGAGTCAGATAATCGTGTGAATGTCAATGCAGGTGTTTACATCTATGCTAACTTGGAGTACGCGTATGACAATACGGCGGTAACTTCAGGAAATGTGACAATCAACGGACACAATGCAACTCATATGGGTGATGGCGTTTGGAGAATCCTACGAGCAGAAACCTCTGTGACAGCTCAGACGTATGATTTTGTTAATGTCACCGCAGACCCGTATGGTATAACTGTTGTAAACCAAAATAGCCAAGAAACTACCATTATCTGGGATGGACTTGTCATCGCCATGACAGACCCAGATGACTCCAGAATAAATGTGGGTGACACCGCTACTGGAATCACTGTAAGTGCAATCTACAGTTTTGACGGAACACCCTATGATGGAAGTTTAGTTCTGAATTCTACGACTTACACATATGGCACAGTCGGGATGAGGGGCTACACGGTTGTTTCTGCGAGCGGAGACACCCATGGAATAACACTCATTTGGTTAAATGATGAAACATCATGCATATGGGACGGACTTGTCATCACCATGATAAACCCGGATGACGCTAGAATAAACGTCGGTGATACTGCTACAGGAATCTCTACAACTGCCGTTTACAGTTATGATGGATCTGCTTATGACGGAAGTTTATTGCAAAACTCCACGACATATGTATATGGCACAGTCGGAAAGAGAGGTTACACAATTGTTTCCGCAAGTGGCGATTCATATAACATTACAACGATTCTCTCAAATGACGAAACTTGGTGCATATGGGATGAAGTAGAAGTTATCCAACTAGGGAGTACACCATGGAATCTGGTTAACGAAACATTCCAGGTTTGGTGTAATCTCCAACTTGCATATGACAATCACCTGCTAGGTGCGGGGGATAATGTTCTGATTGCAAATGAAGTAGCTGTTTGGAATGGTACTCATTTCATCTTGGAGATATCATTCACAACCGTAGGAGACAAATCCTTCTATGTCAACTCGACCACTGAGAGTACTTACGGAATTTCTCTGATAGGTAGCAATGCCGCAGTCCTTGTTCATGTGACTGATATGCCTTCAATCGAGAGCATCGTTTCTGATTTCGAGGCAGCAAATGGTCTCTATCAAGGAATCTATCCTGGCTCTCCCCTTTGGATACACTGGGACCCTGTTAATGACCCAGTCGCACCATCATTCAGTTTCACTGTTGGAGGTGCATACTTCCACGTCTGGAATGTGACATCTTCATGGTCAGGCTTGGTCTTGGTTGATGACATCGCAACAGGAACATTCGTCTGCACTCTTGAAACGGGGCTTCCCTACTCTGAGTCTAACTACACTTACACAATCTTTGCAGTAAATGAAGTCGGATACTCGGTGACCCAAGTTGTCTACATTACGGTCAGAGATTATACTGCTCCCGTTATCGTGAGCGAACCTCTTGATATCGAATTAATTGAGGGAGATATCGGGTTCAGTATTGTCTGGACATGTTCAGATGCCAATCCTCAGAGTTTTGAGATTCGACTTGATGGTGTACTCATTGACAATGATGATTGGTTGACCTCTCCAGAGAACATCACAGTATCTCTTGATGATCTTGATGCTGGGGAGTATGTCTACGAAATCACAATCTATGACGAAAGTGGAAATTCAGTTCAAGACTCAGTAAGCGTTATAGTCAATGAGATTACGAGTACAACAACTACAAGCACTACCACTACAACCACTACGACGACAACTACCACCACAACTACGACAACCACTACAACCACTAATACAACAACAACAGGTACAACAGACCCTAATGGCACACTGGTCATAACCTTCGTTATAATGGTTGGAGGAGTTGTGATAGTCGTAATCATCATCATTGTGAAAAGACGCTAGACAATGTTCATAGAATTATACATCTGTCAGAGGAGCTAAGAAGATAGGATATGGTTTCTGTATCAATCCATCTTCTGCACTTCTTCACGACACTTGACGAGAGAATAGTATCCCCCAGTAATGCAATTTCTATAAGCTTCAGAACTCGCAAATGCGGATAAGAAGAGATTCCATCCATTGACATAGAAATCTCGATAGTGATTTGAAATCTCATTATAGCCGTGTGAACGCAGTTGGTTGGTGATTACAGTTCGATTCCAAGACCAGACATCAAGAGGATCATCTGTTATCTGAGTTAGTAGTCGAACAGGACAAGGTGATACTCTCCAGGTCATCTCACGAACAATTGTCCAGTAGTCAAGACCTGTTCTATCAAAAATGCGATGAGGAAGCGCTTGGATAAATTTGTCATAATCCATCAAATTCTGTTTGTCAATTTCCCGTATCTCATCGTTAGTTGGAAAATCAGGTTTAGGTATTTCTCCGATCAGTACGTGAATATCCTGAGAGCGAGGTGGAACATAGTTTACATCAGCAGTTAACCTATTGATGGTCATTATCTGACTACGTGGAATATGAAGATGTTCAGGTAGTAATCGGATGAACTCCTCTTCGTATCTCTTTGAAATATGTATTGCTTCATCAAATGATTCACTAGTCCCCGAGAATAGAAGGTCGTCATCGTCAAGCATGATGTGAATATCAATGTCACTTAGGGTAGGAACATAGTCTATTGGAGATTCCCATTTTTTAAGACCTGAACCCTTGGCATAGGCATACTCAATCCTACTTCCAAGTTCTTCACTTAGAACTTCGACCCATGCATCAAGAGCGACATCCACATCAGACCTAGCTCTCTTTTGTAAATCATTCCAATCGGGCATAGTCAGTCAATCGGTGGTTCATAGAAATTTGTTTTGGTAGGATTTGATTCCAGTCTACCACACCGATAGAACAATTAGGGGTTGCACGACTGAAACGGAAAGCTCGAAGACGATTACTTTGTTTATTGTGTGATGATGCATTAGATGACAGCAACTATTGACTCCTCAGATGTAAGCAACAACAAAATGCCAGGACCGTACAAGATTGTAGCAGCCACGAGTTTCGGTATTTTCCTCAGTGCCCTCGATGCATCTATTGTTAACGTATCATTATTCACAATGAAAGAAAGTCTCGGAGTAACAATTAGTGCCATCCAATGGGTTGTTGTTGCGTATCTTTTGATCATGACTTCTACTATGCCACTTATGGGTAAATTGGGAGACCGCTATGGAAAGAAGAGAATCTTCCAATTGGGGATGCTTGTCTTCATTGCAGGATCATTTGCATGCGCGATTTCAATAGGTTTCGAAATGCTCGTTTTAGGAAGAGTATTCCAGGCTCTGGGTGCGGCGATGGTATCTGCAAATGGACTTGCACTTGTAACCTATTTCACAACACCGCAGAATAGAGGAAGAGCAATAGGTCTCAACTCAATTGTCCTAGCAGCTGCGCTTGGTAGCGGCCCAGTCCTTGGAGGAATATTGACTCAACTCTTTGGTTGGCAGAGCATCTTCATGGTAAATCTACCAATAGGTATTATTGGATTCCTAGTTGTACAGTATGCAGTTCCCAAAGCTGATCTTGTTAAGGAAACTCGATTCGATACAATTGGAGCTGCGTTGTTCTTCTCATTTCTCTTTACTCTAATCTACTATGTCACAATATCAACTATTGCAGATCTCATTACTACCATTATTCTCATTTCAGCGTCAATTATTTCATTCGTTCTATTTATTCATCGAGAGAAAGTATTCGAAGCCCCAATTGTTTCGATTGAAGTTATCAGAGACAGAAAAATATCGACCAGCATTTTCTCAGCTATTCTCGCCTATATGGCAATGGTGCCAGTTTCTTTCCTGTTACCATTCTATCTACAGGAAGCTCTAGGATTCGACCAGACAACAACAGGTATCTTCTTGATTGTGCAATTTTCACAAGTTTTTAATGAAGTTCGATAGTGCAAAATCCCAATAGGAAGTACAAGAATTGAAATAGCAATATAAATCAATACAAGTTTAAATATTTCGGGGATATTTATGGTTAGATAAAGAAAAATAATAATAAAACCGCTACCTGTTCCAATTAGGAGTTTTTGTATTATTTTTATTGATTTTTTTTCAGGTAATGAAGTCAAACTTAATAATTGAGCAAGCGAAAATATAATTCCAAAGATCAAAATTGGGATTAAGTTAAAAGAACTACGATCATACAGTATTTTTGTTAAGGTGATTGTTAAAACAGCTGAAGAATACCCAATAAAACACCCAATGCAAAATTTTAACCGCCCAATATTAATTGTGTGATTTTTATATGTCTCACAAGGAGGGTGATGTGAAATTATCATCGGAGCAACAGATTTGAAACCTTGATAAATATCGGCCAAAATTATCCGAATTTTCTCTTTCTTTTCTTTCTTCAATATTAGTCAACACTGAAAAGATGATATTTGCTATAATTCTCAATGCTTTAAAAGACCAATAGTTATAATAATCAGTACATCTAATTTATTACTGAATACTAAGATTTAGTGTGATATAAAATGATTTATGATATAATTGAATTTATGCTTGAATCAGCTATACTCGGGATATTTTTTGTTATAATTATAGCCATATTAATTTACATTTATATGATGGTTTGGGTGTATAAAGATGCTAAAAAACGAAACATGGACGCAATTCTTTACCTTGTATTAGTTTTCTTCTTCAGTTGTTGTGGATTAATTATTTATCATATGGCTCGTGCTGATCATCCAGTAGGAGGTCAAACAAGTCCTTCTGTACTCCAAGGTCCTCGAATGGATACAACTCACCAAACACAGCCTCAATTTGGGCAAACACAATGTGGACAACCCCAGTATGGGCAACCTCCACATGGTCAGACTCAAGTACCTCCATCTCCACAACCACAAAAAATAAGTCATAATACAAAGTTTTGCAAATATTGTGGTGGAGAAATGCCAAATGATGCAAGATTCTGTTCAATTTGTGGAGCAAATGAATTTAACAGTTAAAAGATTTTTAATTTTCTTTTTTACTCTATTTTTGAAATGGAGTATTTCTTTCGCCATTCAGGTGCTTTTTCAACTGTAGCCCAATATTCAGTAATTTTACTAATGAAATTATCCTTGAATTCATAAAAAGAAGTTGCATAGAAACGATCTGGAATCTCATCAGAATAAACGAATACGACACTTACTGCACCTTTTTCAAAAAATTCAATTCTTTGAGGAATAGTGTGCTAATTTCCGGGATAATCGCGATTTACATTAATTAATGCATCTCGAGAGGGAAAAATCTCTTCTGTGGTTTCCCAAATAAGTTCAAATTCTTCATGTAATAAAGATCGTACGGATTCAAATTTTCGTTGGTCAAAAAATGCCCAAAATTGTCGGATTAATTTTTCTCGAAGATCCATAATAGAATGAAAGAATTAAAAATTTATAAAATCAGTCAATGATTAAATAATTTCGACAATATTTTCTCCTTTTTATTTTCTTTGTTTCTTTCGAAATTTCACACCTATTTTTATAGTT
>JABCSP010000110.1 GCA_018238825.1 Candidatus Thorarchaeota archaeon
GTTGTTGTGCGGAATGGTTCGAAGGTACCGATGCATAATGTGCAGGTGGTGCTGGGAGTGCCTGCCCTCACTGATACTATCAAGACTGAGATGATTGGCGCAGTTGAGCCAGACACGGTCTCTGTTGTAGAGATAGAGTTCGAGCTACAGCCTGGTGCAGAGGGTGAGCTTGTAGGTATGGTAGAGTACGACAACGTCGAGGGCGAGCATAGGATTGTTAACCTGAAGCCCGTGAGGATTGTTGCATAGATCACAGGATAGCAATCATTGATACAAGTTGATGTACAGCTTTATATCAAGCAGATTGAATGATATCGTGAGGCCAAATATAGTGACCAGAAGAACAATCAAAGCTCGAGGGAAAGATTTTGAAAAAGCCTTCAAAGAGGCTCTCGATGAGGTTGTCAAGGAAGATGCAGAACTCCTTGAGAAACTAGCACAGTAGATGGACCACCAGCAAATAATCAAGCAATTTCATGAATGAAAGAGTTTAATTCAAGAACCGCGGATGGTAGTATGCAATGACGAAAGTAAGATTCACCGCAACAATATGGGAAGAAGATGGAGTTTTCGTTTCCAAGTGCCCAGAGATTGATGTTGCGTCCGCTGGTGATACTATTAATGAAGCACTCTCTAACCTCACCGAGGCTATTGAACTCTGGCTTGTTAATGCGCGTGAACTTGGGATAATCGATGACTATCTACCAATGATGAAAACATCTGAGAAATCCATACGTACTATTGAGATCAATGTATAGGTTCTCTGAGGTCATATAACGAAATTTTCTGTCAAGATGTGAGTGACAATGGGTAAGTTACCTCTAATTGACAGCAAGAAACTCATTCGAAGATTACTCAAGGCAGGTTTTCAATATCCTCCAGTCAAAGGAAAAGGAAGCCATACAGCACTTGTCTTGTACGATGAGGTTGGTCAACCACACCTAGTAATCATCCCTCACAGAAATCCGATTCCAAAAGGCACACTCCTTTCTATCATCAAACAGAGCGGCTTATCCAGAGAGAAGTTCTTGGATTTATTGTAAAGTGCTATTTACTAGAACGAGTAACTCATCCCTTTTCGAGACTTTTTACACCTACAACAGTCAGCCCAATTGGTTCCCCATCTTTATAGCGGACAACATTTCCATTTGGAAGCATCTGTGAATCATCTGCTTCTTGTGGTTTACCAAAGCTAACGTAAATGACATTGTTCTCTGCATCATAATCTACATCAATCTCTGACAGGTCTATTGCTATTTGCACCATAGTATACCGCTCCTTGTTGACCCCTTTTCCATCAGTGATTCCTATTTGATAAATCTTCACAGCTAAGATTGTGAACCTGAAGCCGGTCAATATTGTTGACTAGAGTATCTGATACAAGCGATGTGGCAAGGATAGAGAAACGCTTATGTATACAGAATAATATATTGTACACGATAAATGATGGAAACTGTTACTGCTAGATTACCAGCGGGCATGCTCAAGAAGCTGGAACTCATTGCAAAGGAAGAAAAGATTGACAGATCAGAGCTGATCAGAAGGGCACTTGATATTGGGATTCAGCAGTTTCTTTTAGAACGAGCACTAAAAGCATATAGAGAGAGACGGGTTTCACTCTGGAAAGCAGCATCCATGGCTGGACTCCCATTAAGAACCATGATGAAAGAAGCAGACAAAGCGCTAATCCCCATAGCATACGATGAGGATGACCTAGGGCGTGATTTTGCATTTGTTAAAGGTCAGTAAAGTGGTGAGCAATGCAAGTCCCCTGATTTATCTTTCATTAGTGAGGAATCTTCACTTGCTCAAGAGATTGTTTGGCGACATTGTAATTCCAGCAGAGGTCTATAGAAAGGTGTGCCAAGCCAAGGATACTCCTGATTCCATTGTGATATCAACCGCAGTAGATGATGGGTGGATACATATTCAGAAAGGTAGAAGAAAAGATACTGCCCTCCTAGCAAAAAGTTCGGGAATAGATACTGGTGAAGCTGCAGCAATTCTAATTGCAAAAGAGGAACGAGCTCTACTTCTCATCGATGATAAGATGGGGAGAAGTGCAGCTGAAATCCTAGGTGTCAAATGTATAGGCACAATAGGTGTGCTTCTCCATTCTCTATTTGACTCAATACTAGACTTCAATGAATTTGTAGAGAATCTTGATACGATGATTGATTTCGGATTTCGAGTGGACTCAAAAGTCTATAGAATGGCAATACGATTGGCTAGAAATTTCGGTGAGAAATAAGAATTGTGAACCAGAAGCCTGTGAGGATTGTAGCATAGAAAATAGAATAGTAAAATCTTACAAATTCGAAGTAATTACTATTGAAGATTGTAAGATATTTTGCAGATTTTCTCTAGATGTTGGTTCATATAATTTCCCATTCAAACTGCGAAATGAATATTTTTCAAAATCAGAAGTTCATGCAAAAGAAATTGTATGGGTTCTTATACTCACATCAGCATAGAATATTATGAAAGGACTAGGTTTGTGGACTAGGTCAGTTGTTCGAGGAATAACTTATCGACGTGCGCGACTTAAAGCCCGAAAGAAGAAGTCTTCTCAAGGGAAGTCCTTACTCTCCGAAAAGGAACCATCATCAGGTTCTGGGGAGTCCGCGGCTGTTCACTTTGTCCAATCGGACCTTGTCAGTTTCAGTGATGGAACTGGTGAGAGTGATAATGACCCCGCCGTGGTAAGAACTGTGGAAACGCTCACTGTCGTTGGAAGTGATGTGCCAACATCAGTACAGGAGAAAGAAGCCAGGTCTTCAGGAGGGATCCCATCCCAATGAACGTTGACAAAGCTCTTGCTAATTTTTGTAATTCATTAGAATTACGAAGAGGTGGTGACACTGGCAGGAGAAGGGTGGAACATAGAAATTTCTTACAGTTGAGGTTCACTCACTATAATGTAGGATTGTTCATGACTTATGGTCTATGCCACGCAAATGAGTAATGGGCTATCTCACCATTATCTTTTACAGTGGCGATTATGAACCGCTTCCGAACACTTGTTGCTAATCTTCCTGCCCTAACAATATCTAATGGGACTACACCATCTTTCTGGGGGATTACATGAACAAGAAATGGTGCGTGATCCAGACCTGGACCCTTTTCGTATACAGCGAAATCCGTACCAAATTTCAAACCAGGGCGAATAACATAACCAAGTCCGCGCAATTGTGAATAGACTAGAAATCGATCGTTGAATTCATCAGATATCTTTTGACCAAGATCTAGAATCTCTTCCAGACTGAGAATATGGTCATCCTTAGGATCTAGAACCTGTAATCTTGATTCTTTTGTGAGGTATGCACACTCTAGGAGAGAGAGCTCTAGTGGTTTATCGAAGACCGAAGATTTTGGTTTTCTGATGCCTACTGGTTGCCCAAAGTATCCATTATCGTAGAGCGGCATTCCATGTTCTGGATTCCAAACAATAGCTCTGTCACCCACCAATCTAGCTTCTGCTATGGTGGATGTTTCATCTGTCAATTCATAACACCTGATCACATGTTGAGAGTGAGTGATAATGTCCTTATGGTGATAGCAGCATCCTCACCAAAATTAGCAATATCCTCCATCATGTTGATGAAGTCTCGGAATCGTAGTAGGATAGCTAATGGAATTTCAGCAGGATATAGTAGGGACAAGGTTTCACGTTGTAGGACATCAATTTTCTTCTCTAGTGAACAAATAGCGTCAGCTTTTTTCATTGACTCTTCCATATTGATTGATAGAAATCGAACTGCCTCTCGTTGTTGAGTAATCTCTTCGATTACTAGGTCGCTCAGTTTACCAATCTTATCTTTCAATTCTCCCTCTGGAGTCCAATGGTCGACAATAGCTGACAAGTCGTACAAACACCATTCTGCACCATCAATCAATTTGTCATTGTAATGTACAAGTCGGAGAAGGTCTTCTCGCTGCATCAAAGTGACTGCTTTAGCCAGTTCATTCAATAGTGTGCGCTTCAGATCATCACCTTTCTCTTCAAGAGATGTTACCTTCTCTAAATCCTCTTTTGTAATTGAGCCCTTTCCGGCCAACCATTCTGTTACTGCCTTAGCAACCATCTTGCTTGCAGATAGAGCTACTCGGAAATGTTCTTCCAACATCTGAGTAATATTGCTGAGTTCGGACTTAAGGAACCTATCGTTATCTAGAACCATCTCTCACACCTATCTTCAGCTGAAGTGCTTTGGACTATCTTTTTAATTCTTCTGGACATCGCGCAGAGTGAGGATTTGCTCTATGGAACTGTGGCAGATTATAGTTGCACTCATTCAAGGTCTTGTGGAATGGTTACCTATCAGTAGTGAAGGTCAGATCATATTTTACATATCCAACTTTACATCCCTTGATCCAAATGAGGCACTTTCATTAGCTGTTTGGCTTCATTTGGGTACATCATTAGCTGTTATTGTACGCTATCCAAGGATTTTCCTAGATCTAATATCTTTGAAAGATAGGGTTCTGTTGAAACGTCTCATTCTTGCCACCATTGGGACTGCTATATCTGCAATTCCTCTCTACATCTTCCTTAAGAGTAGTATCTCGTTATTTCAAGGTAATCTGCTGAATATTCTTGTTGGGGGCTTACTCTTGGTAACAGCAGTGGTCTTGTATCTACCAACCCGTCAATCCACTGACATCGACCAAGAAATTGAAACTAGAGCTGTTACAGACAAAGAAGCCCTTGTGACTGGTCTTGTTCAAGGTACAGCTGTACTCCCTGGACTCAGTCGTTCAGGAGTTACAGTTTCCTCTTTACTAATGCAACGAGTTGATAAAGAAACAGCTTTGCGATTCAGTTTCCTGATGAGCGTACCAGCAGTATTTGGAATTCTCGCAATAGAAATTATCACAGGGAATACTATTCCTTCAAGTGTTTCACTTCCAGATCTGATTATCATCGAGGCAATTGTGTTCATTGTAGGTCTTGCATCTATGGAGTTTCTCCTTCGACTAGCTAGAACGATAAGCTTCTGGAAGCTATGTCTATTCCTAGCTCTAATTGCGATATTATTAGGAATTCCAGCGTTCTTCTGATCATTCAGCACGTTTCTGGAACATCATAGCAATTGGTGCGTTGGCTTTCCTCCACTCCGCAAGTTTACCCTCATAATCAAGGGGAATGGGATGCCTACCATGATTTCCTATAATGATGAATAGTGTATCATCTCTAGCCTGACGAAGAAGGACTTTAATCCAATTATCAGTGCGGCGCACAATCTTTTCGAGAAGTGTCTTTGGAGGAGTCCTATGCCCATATTGAGCATAGAGGCTTTCAAAATCAAGAAAATGGAGATACAGTAGCTCGGCCTTGAATATGTGCTTGGTTGATTCTATATAGGTTGCCATATCATCTCGTGGATTGACAGTATATCCTGGTCCAAATCCAAATTCTACCATATCTTGCTCTCGACAGATAACACGTGTGACTTTTCCATATGATTTCACGTGATTGATCAAGTGGAAATCTTGATGAGGTCCATTTAGCAAGGTCTTGATCAATGGTACTGCATATGGGTCATCTGTTTCAATGACAGCAAGCGCTTCCATATTTTTGATTAATGCCTCTGGTTTGTAGACAACTGCCTCAAAGAGTCCAAAATTATCAATCACAATCATGACCACAGCTTTTGCATTGAATTTCTGCAAGAGTTCTTGATTTGGTGGCAAGAGGCCTTCTGGAACATCAATTCCTAGAAATCCTAAGATTGTTGATGGAAATTCCATTGCTGTGGTTCTGACCTGTGGGAATGACATTCTTTTTCCTCATCCTCTACTACCAATTACTACTAAGGACACACAATAACTTTTGCTGAATGTCCAAATATACTACACACTCTCACCTTTACTTATGATTTGACCTCTTTAACCTATGGAAGGATTATTAGGCGCTACGCAATTTGACCGTCATGAGGCTGATTGATGACCCTTGAAGACGTAGTTTACAATGACTCAGTCAAGTTCATCCTTTCAGGAGGGAAAGGTGGTGTTGGGAAGACAAGCTGTGCAGGAGCTATGGCTGTGCTCTCTGCTAATCGAGGTTTTCGAACACTTGTGTTATCCACTGATCCAGCTCATAGTTTAAGTGATAGCTTTGATCAAGACCTCTCGGGGGGCGAAGTAATACTCATTGAAGGTTTCAAGAATCTCTGGGGTATGGAGATTAGCACTGAGAAAGGTATGCAAGATTTTCAGAAGACTCTTGGAGAGAGTCCCATGGGTCCTGAAGCGGAGATGGCTTCATCTCTTATGGGTGATATGACGGGTATGGCTCCCCCTGGCTCTGATGAAGCAATGGCTTTTGCAAAGATATTGGAGTTTATTGAGGACACATCATATGACCGTGTAATCTTCGATACCGCACCAACTGGACATACATTGAAGCTCTTGGAATTACCAGATATGCTTGATACTTGGTTAGGAAAATTGCTAACAATGCGCCAGAGGCTTAGTTCAATGATGGGTGGCCTGAGAGGTATGCTTGGTGGTGGTGCACCTCAGGAAGATAATTCTTGGGAGATGTTACAGCAGACAAAGGATAAGATACGGGCTGCCAGTGCTCACCTCTCAGACCCTGATATGACTCAATTTATAGTTGTCATGATACCAGAAGCTATGGCCGTATTTGAAACACAACGACTATTGACCAGTTTGGATAAATGGAAGATTCCTGCAAATCACATTGTTGTGAATCAATTAGTACCTCCGAATTCCTCATGCCAATTCTGTTCTAAACGTTATGAAATGCAACAGAACAATCTCAAAGATATCGGGGAACTATATTCTGATATGGATCTGATTGAAGTACCACTTTTCGATGGAGAGATAAGAGGGATAGAAGAATTGACTAGGTTGGGTAAGATCCTTACTGGTGAATTGGAGGAATAAATGTGAAACATTCTACGAAACGAAAATTAATCTCAATCTTTTTTGTAGTGGTATTCTTAGGCTCAATGGTTGCAGCGATATGGCTTTCCTTGAGACCATGAACGTAGACTAGAAATTAAGCACCCTTTACGCGTTTTACAACTGGTGGTCGTACCTTGTATAGGATCCTACCCCCGCAGTATGGGCACTTGACCTGCCCTTCCAAGGCAAAGTAGTGTGAGCAAAATAACACTGTCGCTTTTATGGGCAT
>JABCSP010000111.1 GCA_018238825.1 Candidatus Thorarchaeota archaeon
GGTAAGCGACATTATTTTCGATTTCAACGTTAAGCCACGACTCAGCTCGGAAAAAGGCAATGCCATTTTAGTGGCGTCCAGTATTTACGAGGCGTGCCGCTATTTTGAGCTTTTTCAAAACACTGAACTGAAAGGCAGATGCGCGGTGGTTACATCCTATAACCCGAGCACCCGGGACATCACCACCGAAGACACCGGAGCAAACACCGAAACCGAAAAAGAGTTCATCTATAAAATCTACACCGATTTATTAGGTAGCAAAAAAACCGAAACCTACGAGGACGAGGCCAAGGAAAAGTTTATAAACGAACCCGCGAATATGAGACTGCTGGTTGTGGTGGATAAACTCCTCGTTGGTTTTGATGTCCCGAGTTGTACCTACCTTTATATTGATAAATCCATGCAGGACCACGGATTGTTTCAGGCGATCTGCCGGGTAAACCGGCTGGATACCGACGATAAACAGTTCGGTTACATTGTGGATTACAAAGACCTCTTCCGGAAAGTTGAAGATGCGGTTGCGGTCTATACTTCCGAGCTGGATTATGATGAGTTTGAAAAAACAGACTGTGATATTCTGCTGCAAGACCGCTTGAAAAAGGGCCGAGAACGCCTTGATAATGCTCTGGAAGCTAAATCCTTGAGAAAGCTCATTCGATATTGTAATCCCTCTTGAGTTGGTTCACCAGGCGCTGCAAGAATTGATTTTGCCATTTCTTCAAAGGGTTCTCCATTCTTGTCTAATGGAGGTGCAAATACACTCTTGAAACCAAATGAAAGAAGATCTGAAACAAGTATGGAGTCACTAACCCCATTAATTCCGTTGATGATGGTTGCAATCGCTTGAGGTTCTACCATTCCGCCTACAACAAGAATTCTTGGTCCAGATGGATGTTTGAATGGTTTTACCTTAGAGAAGTCTTTCTCCTGAAATCCAGACTTGATGGTGTCGATGATATCTAAGAGACCTTGCGATTTCATCTTCTCTTTTACGGACATAGAAACTCTATGAATTTCGGAAGCTACAGACACCACAGGAGCAGTCAGGAAAGAGCGAACAAGTCGTGACAATTCAGTATATGATAGAACTTCAGGGTCAACTACTCTAGCGCTGTATAGAAATTGAGCATCATGACGAAATTCTCGAACCATTGACACTGCTCGTTCATAATTATCCATCATGAATGGGCGGTCGAGGGTTGATTCAATCATCTTGCTCAGAAATTCAAGTTCTTTTTTCAAGTAAATCTCTGCAGAATCATCATTAGCATATCTTGTAACTGGGTAAGTCAAACGATAGATACGGTCATCGGGAAATCTAATCTTCCAGATATCAGTGAGGTTTTGCAGAGAATCACAGGTATTACTTGGAAAGAGTAGACCGGTAATCTGGGGTAGTTGTTCATTGGTTCTCTGATTGTATAGATTTCGAATGTATGAACATGCAAATGTTTGTAGACTCTCTTCAAAACCACTACTTACTCCGGGAATTGCACTCATTAACGAGGGCGTAAGACCATGAGCAAGTATTAGTTCGAGTGGAGTATGTGGATAGATATATCCAATAATTTCCTCACCAGCTTTTACAAGATCTCGTAGACCTAAACCAGATTGTTCTAGTACTCCTTCGTAGCTCACAGTTGCTCCCTCGTCGGATTGTAGGGTCTAATGTTGAGTATCTAACAAAATCCGTCTTATTTGTTCCGCTAGATAGTCCAATTTTACTGGTAGAAGGTATTATTTAGCGAGATTGCTATGCAGGACAGCTATACTTTGAATGATTTTGACCATTAAAACAAGGGTCAGGTCACGAAAAGGAGAGGAGACAAATATGGAAGACCAATTATGGCACAAATCGAGATGGCCATCCACTGTCAAGAAAACTCTAGACTACCCGGATGAACCTCTCTATGCACTGCTTGATAATATTGCTGCGAAAAATCCAGATGCACCATCCACTTTATGGTCAGGCGTATCTAGAAGTTTCGCAGAAGTGAAAGACGAAGCTGACAGGATTGCAAATTTCCTGGTCAGCAGAGGAATTAAGAAGGGAGATCGGGTTGCTATTTTCTTACCTAATCTTCCACAATACCCACCAGTCTTCTTCGGTATTCTGAAGACAGGTGCTATCGCAGTAACATGCAATCCATCATATACTGAATCGGAGTTGAATTTCCAGCTCAATGATGCTGGTGTCAAGGCTGTATTCTGCATGGATGATAAGAGATTCACACCCCTGACTTACAAAGCTGCTAAGGGAACTGGTGTTGAATCCGTGATTGTTTGCAATGTGAAGAGCTTCTTACCAAAAGTAAAGGCGGTTCTTGGAGGTCTCTTAGGTAAGATACCAAAGAGTCCCCATTATGAGGAAGGAATCACATATTTCTACGATAATATTGTGGCTGAGTTCCCAGCTAAAGCCCCTGATGTCACAATAGATGCTAAGAAGGACTTAGCCCTGATTTTGTACACCGGCGGTACAACAGGCACGCCAAAAGGAGCAATGCTGACTCATAGCAATCTGTACGCAAATGTGATACAACTAGAAGAGTGGGTTCAATTGGAACCCCCAGGTGGTGGAGCTCCCGAGAAGCTTATTCCTGGTGAAGAAATCTATGTTGGTGCTTTGCCTTGGTATCACAGTTTTGGATTAACACTAACAATGATTGCTTCGTACTTGATAGGAAGTGCAGTCATCTGCATACCTGACCCACGAGCTGGTAAACCTCCATTGACAGATCTACTAGCAGATGTTCAGAAATACAAAGGAACTGTGATGCACTGTGTTCCAGCACTTTTCGCAGGTATGGTAAACAATCCAGAAGTTGGAAAGTATGATCTATCATCGATCAAAGCATGCGGTTCAGGTGCGGCACCACTCCCACCCGAGCTAGCAAAGAACTTTGAGGCTGCAACAGGATCGTTAGTGTTTGAGGGATACGGATTAACAGAAACATCACCAATGACTCATGCGAACCCATCTCTTACGAACCTTCGTAAATTTGGTTCAATTGGTGTGCCTATTCCGGATACATACGCAGTCATTGTCGATATGGAAACTGGCGATAAGGTTCTAGCTCACGGAGAAACTGGAGAGATTGCCGTACATGGGCCACAAGTTTTCCCCGGTTACTGGAATAAACCAGATGAAACAGCTGCAGTGTTCCGTAAGTTCGATGGTAAGGATTACTTCCTCACTGGAGATATTGGTCACATTGATGATGATGGCTTCTTTGTTATCTCTGATAGAAAGAAAGACATGGTGAATGTTGGTGGTCTTAAGGCCTACCCGAGAGAGATCGAGGATACTCTGTATGAACATCCAGCGATATCTATGGCAGCAGCCATTGGAGTACCAAAGGATGACAAAACAGGTAACGAATTCGTGAAGGCATTCGTAGTTCTAAAAGCTGGTCAAACAGCAACTTCCGACGAGATAATTGCATGGGCAAAGGAAAGACTTGCAGCTTACAAGCGTCCTAAGGAAGTTGACATCGTTCCAGAACTCCCAGTTAGCACTGCAGGGAAGGTCTTGCGAAGAGAACTTCGAGCCAAGGAATTGGAGAAGAGAGGTCTAAGTTAGACCTAGTATCGCGGGAGAATGTACTCCCGCCGCTCCCTTTTTTTAATATCATATGTTCGAATTACATCTACAGATTTATTCTGTTCCAACTTCTTAACCTAGGATTTTGTCACCTGACGCAATCCGTAAAACTCAGTGATTGAAACTAGTTCTCCGTTCACACACGTTCAAAGGTTGCTCTCATTGTACCACCACAGTAGCCACACTTGGCTTCCATTGGACCAACCCAATCAACACCCTCATGAGAAACTTCAGCTCCGCATGAAGGACACTTCAGAGGTAGACGCACAGTTGTGGTCTGACTGCCATGATATTGAACACTTTTTTTATGCTTATCTGGAATTACATGTATTGGTGCTTCAACGGCAATACTCTCGTGAAACTCTCTTCCTTTGCGTCCTCTTCTGTTACTAACTAGGCTTCCAATGCAAATAGGAACAAAAATTACAACAGGGATGATTATGAAAATCAAATCAAAGGGGTCAATTGATGCTAATAATCCAGGAACGTGACTGTCGTCATAGACCCCTATTTCGTAGTAACCACTGGTGTCGTGGTATACTGAATTTTCACTGACTGTGATATATACAGTAGAACTCGAGTTTAGTGTAAAATCGGCATATGGATAATTACCAGTGTCATTTCCACTTGCAGTAATTATGTTTGAACCAGAAATATCCCAAGAAACAGTAATCTTGACTTCAAGATCATCCCAATCCGGTTCGATAACTACTGTCCAGTGCCCAGCTTCTAAATCTGATACATAACTGTTGGTTGATCCAGAGTCAATATATTCATCAGTTCTTGGAACGTTAGAAACAAGATCAGCTTGAGCAGAAACAGTTCTAATTAGTAAAAGCATGGATACTAACAGAATTCCGAAAACGAGTCGTCGCCTGTCCATCATGAGTACCTAAATCAATGAGAATTATTGCATATTATTATAGTTGCTGGGATTATGGATTCATTCCAGACTCAGATTCTTTGTGAGTTTTTCCTAGTTCGACATAGAGTCGTGCACCAACCATGAATGATTCACGAAGACCTTCTGGTACTTCCTTCACAACCTTGCCAGGAATTCCCAAGACAAGACTTCCATCAGGAATGACCGTATTGTTTGTAACTACAGAACCTGCGCCGATAACACAATCATTTCCAACTTTTGCACCATCAAGTACTATTGAACCCATTCCCACAACAGTGCGGTCTCCAATCTCACAGGCATGTATCACACAGTTATGGCCAGCAGTCACATACTCACCAATGATTGTTGGATTGGTGACTGTTGTATGCACTGTACAATTATCCTGAATGGAGGTTCCCTTTCCAACCCGGATATAGTTCATATCAGCACGAAGTACTGCAAACTCCCATATACTTGCATCCGGAGCAATTTCAATATCTCCAATCAATGATGCTCGGGGAGAAACGTAAGCTTCAGGATCAACTTTTGGTTTCTTTCCGTCAAATTCGTAGAGACCCAATATTCACACCTGAAGTGGATTTTACTGCTCTGTATCTTTAAGACTATCGTAACCACAATAGTTAGTTTTGAAAATTCCTTGATTTCCAGAACACATTTTACAGGCTTGAGTAAATCTATTGAAGGAGAAAATAATATGGTACTACTTGACCCCAATAACCTTACGCGAAAATACCCCGATGCTGAATCAAAGGAGATAATGAAAAAGACTGTTGAATTCTTTGAGAACAAGGGGAAAGTCTCCCTCAAGAACGATGATCATGAGCGAGTTTGGTATCAGGATTTCCTTGATTTTCTTAAGAAAGAGAAGATATTCTACAAGATGCTAACGCCCAGTCAATATGGTGAGGAAGGGTGTAGATGGGACACTTGGCGGAATATGGAGTTTAACGAGATTCTTGCATTCTATGGTTTACATTACTGGTACACCTGGCAAGTTACGATTCTTGGTCTTGGTCCAATATGGATGAGCAAGAATGAGGAAGCGAAGAAGAAGGCAGCTGAATATTTGAAGCAAGGAGAAGTCTTTGCGTTTGGATTGAGTGAAAAGGACCATGGAGCTGACCTCTATTCATCAAAAATGAGACTGAATGTATTAGATGATGGTAAGTATGTTGCAAACGGGTCGAAGTACTATATTGGAAATGGCAACGTAGCACGGATGGTTTCAGTCTTTGCGAAGACTGATGTGTCCTCAGACCCTGAGAATAAAAAATACGGAGATTATGTTTTCTTTGTTGCAGATTCACAACATGCCAACTATGAATGTGTGAAGAATGTTGTAAATGTTCAATCCTATGTTGCCGAGTATAAACTAAATGACTATCCAATAACAGAAGGAGATATTCTTTCAAAATCACGAGACGCATGGGACAGCACTCTCAACACTGTCAATGTCGGGAAATTCAATCTAGGTTGGGCATCAATTGGTATCAGTACACATGCACTCTATGAAGCAATAAACCACGCATCTAATCGAAATCTCTTTGGTATGTTTGTTACCGAGTTCTCACATATCAAGCAGTTCTTCGTTGACTCGTATGCACGTCTAGTTGCAATGAAGCTATTTGCTTTGCGAGCTGGAGATTACATGAGATCTGCTTCTCTTGAAGACCGTAGGTATATCCTGTACAATTCTCTTGTCAAGATGAAGGTGACCAGCGAGGGAGAGAAAGCGATAGATCTCCTCTGGGACATAATCGCTGCTAAGGGATTTGAAGGTGACACCTATTTCTCAATGGCTACAAGAGATATTCGAGCTCTACCAAAACTAGAAGGTACAGTTCATGTCAATATGGCGCAGATTATCAAGTTCATGCCTGCGTACTTCTTTATGCCGCAAGAATATCCCGAAGTAGGTACCATTACAGAACCAAAGAGTGACGACTTCCTCTTCAATCAAGGAGTTACTAAGGGACTGAGTCAAATCATGTTTCATGATTATCGAGCTGTTTACGATACAGTCGATCTCCCCAATGTAAATATCTTCAAGAAACAGACAGCAGTGTTCAATGAATTCATGACTGAAGCAACACCAGATGAGAAACAAGGTGAAGACCTTGATTTCATATTGAACGCAGGCGAGCTCTTCTCACTGGTTGTATACGGACAGCTAATAATCGAGAATGCAAAAATCTACAAGATAGATGACCACTTGCTAGATCAGATCTTTGATTTTATGGTTCGAGACTTTTCTAGATATGCTCTTCAGATGCATTCGAAACAGAGCTCAACTGAAAAACAGCAAGAAATTCTGCTCAGAATGATAATGAAACCTGATGTAGACAAAGAACGCTATGAAGCAATCGTGAAAGAGGTCTATGCGTTAAATGGACGATATGAGATGCAAGTATGATACTAGTACGAGTTCATATACTTCTGCCAACACTGAATACTATGAAAGGACTAGGTATGTGGACTAGGTCAGTTGTTCGAAGAACAACTAATCGACGTGCGCGACTGAAAGCCTGGAGGAAGACTCGTTCTTATCAAGGGAAGTCCTCACTCTCCAATAAAGAACAAACATCAGGTTCTGGGGAGTCCGCGGCTGTTCACTTTACTCAATCGAGTCTTCTTAG
>JABCSP010000112.1 GCA_018238825.1 Candidatus Thorarchaeota archaeon
GTGGTAAAATTATAATGAGACTTATAGGAACTACTCTTGTAACTAAAGGAATATTAGGAATTCGAAAAGGAATTGCCCTTGCAACTAAAGGTATTTTAGATTTAGTTAGAAAAGGAGGACAACCTTATTTTAGAGCGTTTGATTGGTTCTTTAAGATTAAAGGAATTAAATTATTTGAATTTGGAATTATTTATAATATAATAGGAAAGAAAGAAACCTTAACCGAAATTTCTTATGAACTTATTGGAAAATGTCAAAGACAATTAGAGGACTTCCAGAATGGGCAAATCTACTGCTGAAAGTTCTATTTGTCATGATATTTCCCTTGAGTGTCGAAGGAACGAATCTGTTACAGTTTATTTTTCTCCCAACAAGTGGATTGTTATTCGCACAATTAGAGAATCACTCTTTTCAGGTATTACACTTTTTCACATTGATTGCGATACTTGGTACTGTTCTTCGTAATTTCTTCATTGGAATATTAATTGCATTTCCAGGTATATATTACAGCTACAAGCTTTCACGAGTTTCAGTAAATAGATCCTATTGGAAACAAGGATTGGGTACAGCAATCGCGATATATTTTCTAGCATTTGGTATGTTCTTCTACTTGAGGATGAACATTTATACACCAGAATTTTACTGGGATCGTGGTCTCTGGGTGTTTCTGCAAAGAATTGGACAATACACCACACTTGTCATGGGAGTATTCATTATTCTTCCATTAGTTCAGCGACAAGCTGTCATAATTAGTAGCCCCTCTGAGTTACATTATTGCTCCATGAGCGAAATCGAATCATATCCTAAACTCAATATAAGTCGAGAAAAAATATTGAGTGCCATATTCTGGCTCATTCTATGTTTTGGTCCTATGCTATTCGCGCAAAGACCATATGGGGCAATAGATACTACTGGAGCCTTGTATTCCAGTTTGTTATCTACTTATATCTTTGACATTAATGTGAATAGGCATACGGGTTCGTTAATACTAATTTTCATGTGCACTATGAATGATTATTCGATAATTCCAATTTTCGCATTGATGAGCGCATTTCATTTTGCTTTTGTAAGGGACACATACAGGTATCTTCGAAAGACTATTACTCGTCAGAGATTGTTATCAATGGCAGTCTTTAGTAGTATATTTCCATTGATCCTATTATCAGGAATATATGTTCCTATGTTGAGCTTTTCCATACCCCTCCCGATTCCACTATTACAAATAGTTGGATTAGTTCTTGTTAGGTTACATCGACCAATTGTTGACCAAGTTGACCGTGTTTGGAATGATGACAGATCAAAAATGTGGTGGGAAAAAGATGATAGAGAACATCCGAAAGAAGTACATATTGATTCCACTCCAGAAAGACCCCATCGTCATCGTGAAGAGATTATCGTCGTTCCCGTAACCTACTTGTTTATTTCTAGAATACGTCAACTAAATCGGCGTCTACGTCACTGAAAAATAGTCCACGCTATTCTGAATCAAAGACTAGGGTCTTTACAACGACTGGAACAACAACCTCTTCTATTATTGGAGCCCCTATGTCCACAAAGTTTCCTTCCTTCAGGGAGATTTCGTCAATAGAAAGAATCTCATTTTTGATTCCTGTTTCACGTCGCATAATATTTCCAACACTATTTCCAATATCCGTGTCAAAACACATCATGATTGGTTGATTCTTCGAAACTGTATTAGGTAGTGCTGCTACAACTCCTTTGGAGAATTCCGTCAGATTCTCATAGGATGGTCTCACTGCATCAACAAAAGAAAGAATCATTTTATCCTCTCCTTCCTGAAGGTCGAATCTCTTCAATGCATCAGTAATTGCTTTCGTGATATTCTCAGCTGTTGCTTTCCTTCTTGGCGTATGCGGTACCACCACAGGTAGATTTCTTATCGGATAGTCTAAACCGGTTGAGAGAAATGTAGTTGAACCACTGACTTGAAGACTGAAGTGACCTGCTCCGATCACAGTAGCACGAATCCGCTGATCTGGTTCACCAATTGGTATATTTGCAGCGAGAGCCCGTAGACTAATTGATTGAGCAAGAATGAGTCCTAAATCGTTGAAGTTACTCCCTTCGATTTCATAGATGAATTCTGCAACTCCTCCAGAGAAAGTGATCTCATCAAGGTCCTCAGTAAAATCGTGAGGCGGAGTCATCATTAGCAATTCAGTTGTTGCTAACGTGTTCTTTCCTTGGATGCTTTCAATTAGTGCCTCAGCAAGGGTGTCTGCTATTCGTCGTTTGCTATCATCATCGAGAATCTGACCCAATTGAAGATGAATACCGATTAGAGCTGCGAGTTCTTTTCCTGTATCTTCTAATCTAACGATGACATTATTCTCGTCTGTGGCAATCAGTCGCCCTCCAACGTTTATAGCGGCGGTAGCAACAACTCTTCCTTCCTTGCATATTGCAATATTAGAACTTCCTCCCCCTATATCACAATTCATGATTGTCTTTCCAGATTCGCCAGATCTGTTTACTGCGCCAGACCCATATGCCGCCAGGACACTTTCAAAATTTGGTCCAGCAGTTGCAGCGACGAACTTGCCAGTTTCTCCAGCAAGTTCATTTACTATCCATTCAGCGTTCTCTTTCTTCGCAGTTTCGCCTGTGATGATTACAGCGCCTGTATCAATATCAGAAACAGCGATTCCTGCCTCTCTATAATCTTCTAGTAATAGTTCCTTCAGAGCTTGGAAATCAACGTTATATTGGTCCGTGAAAGGGGTCAAATGTATTGGTCCAGAATGGAGTATCTCTCGGTCAACAATCTCGAATTTTTCCGTTGGAACCTTAGTATTCTTTTCGAGTACAATCTTGCTGAACACTACATGGGATGTGGACGAACCAATGTCAACTCCTACGCTGGTTAATTCTCTTCGGTGGGTCTTTAGAATCAATATCCACTCCGGATTAAATCTGACAACGTGCGCACCGCCATTCCGCCTTTTAGGTTTACGATTTAGGCGAGAATTATTTGACATATACCACAGGTTTCATAATGCAATATTGTATAATACGAGTGAACTAAAATGGATGTTGTAAAAGCAATCAGAGAACGAAGGAGCATTCGAAAGTACAAATCAACAGAAGTAGAATCTGAAAAAGTTGATACAATCCTTCAGGCTGGACGATGGGCACCTTCAGCTTCCAACAAGCAACCTTGGCATTTCATCGTTGTTCGTGATGAAGCAATGAGAAAGAAATTTGCTGAGATTCATAATTATGGACGATTTATGGCTGAATCTCCAGTTGTAATTGTTGTCCTTGGAAACCCAGCAAAACACCCCAGGTATCATCTTGCTGACCCTCACAATGCCGTACAGAATATGTTACTAGCAGCACATTATGAGGGGCTTAACACCTGCTGGATGGGAATCAGGGAAACTGATATCGAACCCAAGTTCAGAGAGCTCCTTGATATTCCTGAAGAGCTAAGAGTAATCTGTTCCATCTCTGTTGGTTACGGAGATCAAGATCGTAATAGTAACAGATTCCCCCTCGATGAGATTGTATCATGGGAGAAATACGGAAATTCGGAAAAGTGAAGTATGATGAAAGGGTCACGTGATCTTAAATTCTTACTCAAGAATATGGAACCTATTCATGTAATAGGCGAGTATGTGTTTACTACTATATCAAGAGAAACCTTAGAAAAACTCGTCACGCCTCCTCTGCTAATCTATCGCGAAGATGAAGCAATCACTGTTATTATTGAAAAAACAGTAGCTGAAATCCACAAACTTGACTTCGAAAGCGTTTGGGGTCTCATCTCTCTTTCAATCCATTCAGACTTAGCTGCAGTTGGATTTCTTGCTGCTGTGACAAATGCGCTAGCAGAAGCTGGTATTAGTACAAATGTTGTTTCTGCTTTCTATCACGATCATCTCTTTGTACCAATCGAAAGAGTATCTGACGCGATATCCTTGCTAAGACAACTTTCTAAATCTACAGCTGGATAATGACTTCCTTGGATTTCTTCCCACTCATATACTCGATATCGATACGGCCTATGTGAACCCGTTGTACTGATTTCTCAGTGATCTGCTCTTCAATAACAGTTTGAGGATCTGGCTCAAGTGAATTGATCATAATTCCTAGTGCGTGTTCCTTTTCCATCACATCTTCGACGAAAGTAACATTGCCTTTGAATTGAGTAGTTGCATAAAGATGATCACATGATCCATCCACATATCCGTGGTCTTTAATTGCTTGTCCCCAGATAGTGCTATGCTTGGAAAGAATATCGACTTTCTTACCTTTACGAGCACAGTGGAAATAGATGCAATTCTTGTTTCTATCATACCCATGACTCAGAGTTACCAGGTATGGAAGATTATTTTCACACATTGCAATTGTGATGTACTTGCTTGTTTCGAGAATTGCAACCATTTCTTCTTCGCTCTCAATTGCTTTCTCTTTTCTACGAATTCCTTTCATTGTAACTCTCAGATTCAAACAATGCGTTAAAGGTTTCGAGTTACTCAAGGCAATGCTTTTCTGGACATTCTATCAACTCAATCTCATGATGGAACTCTCTGATGTTCAGGAGGCCTTTGAACGAATAAAGAGCAATATCGTAAAGACTCCGGTCATGACCTCGACCACTATAGATGGAATTACTGGATGTCAAGTTTACTTCAAGTGTGAGAATTTTCAGAGAGTTGGTGCGTTTAAATTCCGAGGCTCATTCAACACAGTTTCCCAGTTGACGAAGGAAGAACGAGATCGAGGAGTTATAGCTCACAGTTCAGGAAATCATGCACAAGCTTTAGCTCTAGCCGCAAAGATGCTTGGAATACGTGCTACAATTGTAATGCCTCACAACTCTCCTGCAGTCAAAGTTGCCGCCACGAAAGGGTATGGTGCTGAGGTTGTGTTTTGTGAGAACTCAACTGAGAGTCGAGCTTCAGTTGCAAACGATTTGATAGAGAAGCACGGTTTCACTCTGGTACATCCATACAATGACCATAGGATTATTGCAGGTGCTGGAACTGCAGCTCTAGAACTTATTGAGGAGGTCGGGGAACTCGACTACGTCTTTGCTCCGGTTGGGGGCGGTGGACTCTTGAGCGGTACAGCGATCGCAACTAAGGGGCTTTGTCCAGAATCCAAAGTGATCGCGGTAGAGCCACAAAACGCGGATGATGCATACCGATCTTTCAAAGCAAACAAGATTTTCCCCAGTGTAAATCCCAATACTATTGCTGATGGGCTTTGTACACAATTAGGTGAACTCACGTTCGAAGTCATCAAGAAACATGTGGATGATATTATACTTGTCACGGAGCAGGAAATACTTGATTCGATGAGGATATTCTGGGAACGAATGAAGTTAGTCGTTGAACCCTCTGGAGCCGTATCTCTTGCTGGTCTACTCAAAATGAGTGAAGATCTTTCTGACTGTAAAGTTGGCGTTATCATTAGCGGTGGTAATATTGATCTTACTGAATTCTTTGAATTGTATTCAAAACAGATTACTTAGAGTTTGATGCATGAGTCTTGGGAAGCCAAACAATAAACTCTGCACCCTCGTCTGGTTTTCCACCTAATCTGTCATGGACACTAATCTTGCCGTCATATTTATCGCAAATCTGTTTTGATTGGTGTAAACCAAAGCCTCCATATCTTCTAGAAATGTCAAATATTTCTTTTTTCAGCGATTCTGAGATTCCAGATCCATTATCTGCTACTGAAATTTCATAACCTTCTCCGCTTTTTCTTAACTTGACCCATACTTGCTGTTCTCTTCTAGGGTTATGTTCTATGGCATTTTCAATCAAATTGGAAAAGAGCTGTTCCAGAAATTCATCTGCATCTACAATCGCATCTGCATCTTTCAAAGTGATTGCAATATCAACATCACTGTGTAGTTCCATCTGAGCCATTACTACTGCTTCCAGGGTGGGAGCTAGTTTTCTGGGTTTCAATGGTACAGACATCAGAGGTTCAGTAACCTTTGCCTTTGATATCATTCTCTGACATCTCTCTACAGCCGATACAACTTGTCCCAATATTCGCCTATCATCAGGATCATCTAGCCGAGCTTCCATGACCATAGTGCTTCCAAGAATTATCTGTAGTTGGTTGCGGAAATCATGCGACATTAAGTCGAGATAGAGCATTGCTCTTTCTTTCTGAGTGCGGATTCTACTTTCAGCATGACGTCGGTCAGTCACATTCATTGCAACTAATTGTATTGCAGACCTTCCTTCAAATTCCACACGCCGACCAAACATCTCCAACCACTGCATATCCCCATCCTTCTGAAAAACTCGTATTGCCATGGGAATTGATTGTGGCTCGTTTCCCTCCATTAGTTCTTGAAGTCTACTCATTACTGTATCAAAGTCCTCAGGATGAATCATCGATTGGACTTCCTTGGGACTAAAATCTAGTACCTCTTGACTACTGTAATTGAGAAACCCTGCAAAGGCTGGATTCGTGAATAGAATTGACAATGGGATTGCTTGAATAATCATTATTCCCTGAAATGATTGGTCAACTAGGGTTCGATACTTTAGTTCAGAATTAATGAGAGTTGCTTCAGCGAGTTTTCGTTCCTCAATATTTCTAGCTACGCCCAGAACTCCAATTGGATTATCGTTTTCATCACGCATGAATGTTCTAGTAACTTCTGCCCAGATTAGTGAACCATCTTTCTTCTTTAATTGAATCACTAAAGGTGGCTGGTCTCCTCTTGGATGAGTATTATCTTTTTCTTTCTCCAACTCAAGGGCTTCTCGAATTGCTTTGATTGCAATCCATACAGACTCTGGCGACATGAGCTCGATAAGTGATATTCCATCAAGCTCAACACTTGTATACCCGAGAAGCAAATCGACAGATGTACTCACGTATGTTAGATTGAGCTCGAGATCAGAAGTAAATATTACATCTGTAACATTTTCAGCTAATAGCTGGTAGCGTTTCTCAGTATCTTCCAAGGCTTCCTCTGTTCTTCTATGCTCAGTCTTTTCATGAATTTGGCATAGGTATCCATGTAATTCATTGTTATCTGTGCCAAGTGGTGTGATAAAAGAATCAGTTATTATGGTTCCAGAACGGCTTGTTTCATAGAGATTTGCCT
>JABCSP010000113.1 GCA_018238825.1 Candidatus Thorarchaeota archaeon
CATCGGCTTTATCCAATGTGTCGGCGCTCGTGATATGCAAAAAGGAGTACCGAACTGCAGCAGAATTTGTTGCATGTACGGAGTTAAACTGGCGACAATGACAATGGAGCACAATCCCGAATCCGATGTTACAGTCTATTATGCGGACATCAGAGCCTTTGGTAAAGGATTTGAGGAGTTCTTTGAAATGTCCCAATCTCGCTTCGGAGTGAAATATGTACGAGGGCGAGTGGGCGAAGTCATGGAAGATACAGAAGGCGAAAAGTTACTTGTTAGATTCGAAGACACTGAAACCGGTATATTGCAAGATGTTGCTCATGACTTGATAATCATCAGTCCTGGTGTACAACCTTCAGAGGGGCTTGATGACCTTGCTGTTGAAATGAATATGGATCTCACTGAGGATGGCTATGTTTCGATTCATGACGCAGTCCTAACACCTGTTGACACTGATGTTGCAGGAGTTTTCGTAGCAGGATGTGCAGATGGACCAAAAGACATACCAGACTCGGTTTCTGCTGGAAGTGCAGCAGCAATGAGAGCTTCGATCATTCTGGCTAAGATAGACAGGGAGGAGTGATTCAAGATGACTAAAAATGAAGTAAAGGAAAAGCCAGCTGTTAGCCATACTCCAAGTTCAGACTTTGCAAAAGAAGTCGAGCAGGAGTATGGTGGCGAAGGTATAATGAAATGCATACAATGCGGCATGTGCACCGCATCGTGCATGGTGGCCTCGATGACAGACAGGTACCGACCCCGACAGCTCATCCAGAAGATACTACTCGGAAAACGCGAGGAAGTTCTCACTAGCGACCTTCCGTGGCTCTGTATGACTTGCAGGCTTTGTGAAGAACGCTGTCAAGAGGATGTCAACCTGTCTGAGATATTCCATGCAGTCCGTGAGATTGCAGCAAGAGAGGGTCATATTCCTAAAGTGTTCCAGAGTACTGTTGATCAAGTTCTAGAGGATGGTTGGCTTCTCAAAGATGCGTATTCTGATTTTATTGAGGAGGATCGTGAAGACTTAGGTCTGGATACAGATTTGAATTGGAACGATGAATTTGTGAAGAAGGTCAAAAAGCGTTACCTTAGTGGAGGCAACAAGAAGTGAAAGAGTTTGCATTGTATACTGGGTGCACGACACCTGTTAGACTTCCTGCATATGAAGCATCAGTCAAAATAGTTCTTGAAAAACTAGGAATTCGTCTTACCCTTATGAAAGACGCCAATTGTTGTGGTGCTCAATATGTTGAATCTCTTAGCCATACAGCATTCTGTGCGATGAGTGGTCGCGTTATTGCCTTGGCTGAAAGTATGAATCTAGACGTTCTTGCAATATGCGGTGCTTGTTCTGGATCTCTCAAGACTGTAAAGCATGACCTTGATAATAATCCCAAGCTTTGTGCTGAGGTTAACGAATTACTTGCTGAAGAAGGTCTCAAGTACACTGGTACTTCAGAAGTGAAACACCTTCTCCAAATCTTCCGTGAAGATATTGGTTATGAAGCAATCAAATCTGCTATTGTGAAACCCTATAGTGGTCTTCGACTTGCTGCACATTACGGTTGTCATGTTACAAGACCTCCAGAGATAGTCAAGGTCGATGATGCTGAGAATCCAACGATTATTGATAGAATCATTGAGTTAGCTGGTGCAACAGCAGTTGATTACACTGGTAAAACTCGATGTTGTGGTGGTCCCATGTTAGCCATGGACGCAGATGTTGCTACAAGGATTGGACTTGATAAGATCAAAAATATTCGTGAAGAGGATGTTGATGGCATTATTACCGCTTGCGAATTCTGTGATATTCAACTTACTCAAGTTCAATTTGATGATCTCGCAGAGCAAGGCGTGTCCAAAATCCCCGTAATTCCATTACCGCAGTTCTTGGGTCCTGCACTTGGAATCAATTTTGATAAACTTGGAATATACTTGAATAAAATCGATCCAAAAACAATTCTACAAAAAGTATAGGCGAAAAACAATGTCTGAAAATAAACCCAATTCTGCATTGGTTATAGGTGGCGGAGTTGCAGGAATAACTGCAGCTCTGGATATTGCTAGTCAGGGGTTCAAAGTCTACCTTGTAGAGCGGAACCCTTCAATAGGCGGCGTCATGGCTCAAATAGACAAAACCTTCCCTACGTTAGATTGTAGTGCTTGCATTTTAACGCCCAAACTCAGTGAGGTTTCTAGACACAAGAATATCGAGATTCTAACATATTCTGAAGTCGGAAGCGTTACAGGTTCTGCTGGTGATTTTCATGTTCGTGTGAAACGCAAGGCACGTTACGTTAACGAAGATGTCTGTACAGGCTGCGGTGATTGTGCCGAAGAATGCCCGGTTGAGGTAGCTAATGAGTTCGACTTGAATATCGGTTTCAGGAAGGCTATCTATGTGCCCTTTCCTCAGGCTACTCCAAACGTTTACACTGTTGATAAGGAGAACTGCATTGACTGTGGAAGATGTGTTAAGGCATGCCAAAGGAATGCTATTGACCTAGACATGAAGGATACAACACTAGAATTTCATGTCGGTGCAATCATTATCGCTACTGGATTTCAGCTCTATGATATCACTGACTATCCCCGACTGGGATATGGCCATTATGCCAACGTCATTCATGCTATGGAGTTTGAGCGGCTGATCAACGCTGCAGGTCCGACACATGGTCATCTTATCCGACTCGGCGATGGAAAGACACCAAAGAGTATCGGATTTATTCAGTGTGTGGGAGCCAGGGACGTTCAAAAAGGAGTTCCATACTGCAGTCGTGTATGTTGTATGTATTCTATCAAAAATGCAGTCATGGCTCTTGAACATAATACTGATGGTGAAGTATGGGTGTACTACGCGGACATCAGAGCCTTCGGAAAAGGCTTCGAAGAGTTTTATGAAATGGCCAAGAAACGATTTGGTGTCAAGTTCATTCGTGGTCGTGTTGCTGAAGTGATGGAAGGTAAGAAGACCGGTAACCTTGTCATTAGGGTGGAGGATACTGAAACAGCAGAGGTCCGTCTTATCGAACACGACTTAATTGTAATCAGCCCTGGTGTAGTTCCCCCTATAGGGATGGATACCATGGCTAAAAAAATGGGAATTGAGCAGAGTGATGATGGTTACATCCAAGCTGAACACACTTTCTTTGGACCTACCGAAACTAAGACCCCAGGCGTTTTTGTCTGTGGCTGTGCAGAAGGTCCAAAGGATATCCCCGACTCAGTTAGTGCGGGAAGTGCGGCTGCGATGAAGGCAACCATTGTTCTCAGTCAAGGAGGCACTTAGAAAATGTCAGACACGAAAGAAGAACCACGTATTGGTGTATTCGTCTGCCACTGTGGACATAACATCGCTGGAGTTGTTGATGTGGTATCAGTTGCAGAGATGGCCAGGGATTTACCGAATGTTGTATTCTCAACAGACGAGATGTTCATGTGTTCAGACGCGGGACAGGTCTTGATCAAAGAAAAGGTCAAGGAGCACAATCTCAACAGAGTAGTTGTAGCGAGCTGTAGCCCGAGGATGCATGAGCCAACATTTCGACGGGTAGTTGAAGAAGTAGATGTCAATCGATATCTGTTTGATCAAGTGAACCTGAGAGAACATGTGAGCTGGTGTCACACTCGTGAACCGGTGAAAGCAACCGAGAAGGCAAAGGACTTGGTTAGAATGTCAGTAGCTCGAGCTGCAAAGCTTGAGAACCTGCCTATCAAGACTGTGAACGTACTCCCTAAGACGATGGTAGTCGGCGGTGGTATCGCAGGTCTTCGATCATCTTTGGATATTGCAGAACGTGGGTTCGATGTAGTATTAGTGGAGAAAGATACTCAACTTGGTGGAAACGTTGCCAAGTGGACTCACCTCTTTCCCTCTGACGAATCTGGCGCGCAGGTCATTGGACCTCTGATTGCTGCAGTTAGGAAGCACAAGCGTATCAAGATTCACCTGAATAGTAAGGTATCTGACTTTGATGGCTACATTGGCAATTTCGAAGTCACAATTAAGAATTTGAGTTCTGAAAAGGAAACTAAGGTCAACATAGGGACAGTGATTGTTTCTACTGGCTTTGAAGCTTTCAAACCTGTAGGCTACTATAGCTACACTAAATCCCCTAACATCATAACCCTCGCTGAACTTCAGGAGATGCCCCCTGCTCAGATGCTCATCAGACCCAGTGACGGCAAACCTGTGAAGAAGATGGTCTTCATCGGCTGCGTCGGCTCAAGGGAACCCGGTAAGATTGGTCACGAACATTGCTCACGTCACTGTTGTTCTGCCACTGCAAAAGCAGCTGCTGACCTTCGAGATGATGTTGATGAATCCCTTGTCTTGTATCAAGATATTCGAACTTATGGTAAGGGTCACGAAGAGTTCCATAGACTTGCTCGACAGAAACATGTCATCTATAGCAAGTTCCCAACAGATGCACATCCCAATGTCGAAGTTGCAGCTGATGGAGATATCCGCATAAGATGGTTCGATGTGCTTGCTGGTTCAGAGCTTGAGTTCCATCCTGATCTTGTGGTTTTGGCATCAGCAATGATTCCACCAGATGATATGGCTGAGACCGCAAAGATGTTCAGCCTCACAAGAAGTGGGGACGGATTCTTCAACCCTGAGCACATCAAGCTAGCACCATTAACTACTCACACTGCAGGTGTGATGATTGCTGGTGCTGCACAGGCTGCAAAGAACGCCTCCGAAGCAGTCATTGATGCGAGCGGTGCTGCTGCAAAAGCAGTGGGTCTTATGGCTCAGGGTGAAGTAGAAATCGAATCTACAGTGTCACATGTCATATCCGACCTGTGCTCATCGTGTCACACCTGTGTTACTGCTTGCCCCTATGGTGCCATTATCATGGATGAGGAACAAACTCCTCCTGTGGCCTTCGTTCAAGAGGCTAAGTGCAAGGGTTGTGGAACCTGTGCGGCCGCCTGCCCCAGTTCCGCCATAGTAATGTATCATTCAACTGACGAGCAGATTCTGACCATGGTGGAAGCATACCTATGCACTACACCTGAACCAGAAGGAGGTGGCTCAGCATGACCACTGAACCAACAGAAACAACCAATGAAAATGAAGAGTGGGAACCCCGTATTGTGGCTTACTGCTGCAACTGGTGCTCCTACGCAGGTGCCGATTTGGCTGGCACTAGCCGAATACAGTACCCAACTAATGCAAGGATTCTGAGAGTGAACTGCACCGGCAGACTCAGCCCAGAATTCATCTTGGCAGCACTGGACATGGGCGCAGACGGCGTTCTTGTGTCAGGTTGTCATCCGGGAGACTGCCATTACACCAGTGGTAATCTCAAGGCCCGCGCAAGATGGGCAATGATGGAGACCGCAATCGAGCAGGCGGGTGTTGACCCTCGAAGGGTACGCTTGCAATGGGCATCAGCTTCTGAGGCTCAGCTCTTCGCAGATGGTGTAAGGGAGATTACAGAACAAGTGAAAGAACTTGGTCCAATAAGGAGTGAATGGAAATGAGTAAGACGTTTACTATCTTCTTCAGTCAGAAGCGTGGCGATATCAGAAAGCAACGCAAAGCAATCGAGGAGATCCTGCAAGCAGGACCTTCCACAGTATCAAAGATAGCAGAGGCTACTGAGTTCAAAAAGAACCTCGTTCTTTGGAACCTAATGGGCATGCTTCGCTGGGGTACCGTAGAGATTGCGAACGAACACGGTGATGAACTTACCTATGCTTTGAAGGAGGTTTAGTTCTGGCAGAACCAGTTTCAATCGCAATGGCTCAGGCTAGTTCCTGCTGGGGATGTTTCCAGAGCCTAATCGATATCCACATGAATCTTGCAACCGTACTGCCCGCACTTGAGATCAAGTTCTGGGTGTGTGTTGTTGATTACAAACTCGCAGACCTTGAAGGCTATCCTGACAAGTCAATAGCTGTAGGTCTCTTTGAGGGAGTCGTGCGTACTGAAGAAGATTTACACCTACTAAAGACCATGCGCGCTAAGTGTCAGACATTGATTTCTTTTGGTTCATGCTCATGCTTTGGTGGAATTCCTGGTCTGGCTAACTTCTCAGACATCGAAGAATGTCTGGATGTGAAGTTCCGTGAGAACAAGACGGTTTCTGGTGGAGAGGTTCCTTCAGAGAACGTACCTGCAATTTTGCCAGTCATCAAACCAAATCATGATTATGTGGACTTTGATATTTTCCTTCCTGGATGTCCTCCCACATCAAAGCTCATACTGACAGCAGTTACTGCTCTACTCAAGGGCGAGCCCATTGAGTTAGAACCACACACTGTGTGTCATTACTGCGATCGTGAAAAGAAAGATACTCCAGTTGAGAAAATCCTCCGACCTTTTGATGGGAATGCAGACCCCGACCGATGCCTGCTTGAGCAGGGTTACATCTGTGTGGGTTCAGCAACCTGGGGTCTCTGTGAAGGACTCTGTGTTAACATGGGCTCCACGTGCCGTGGTTGTTATGGACCACCACCACCGATCATGCAGGATCAGGGTGCAAATGCAATGTCCATGCTAGGCACATACGCTCCGTTGCCACCTGAAGAGATAAAGGAACAGGTGAAGGATCCACTAGGTCTCTTTAACCGGTTCACCTATGCTACGAGCCACCTCGGCTCAATTCGAATTAAGCGTGAGGAGGCTAAAAAGAAATGACTGAAGAGAAGACAATTAGAATCGACCCAGTAACACGACTTGAAGGACACGGTTCGCTTACAATCAAACTTGGACCTGGAAACAAGGTCAAGGATGTTCAGTTCAATGTGAACTCCACACGATTCTTCGAGAAGTTCCTCGAGGGCCGCCCAATGGAGGAGGCTATCAGGATTGCTCCAAGAATCTGCGGGATATGTCCCATACCACATCATCTTGCATCAGTGAAAGCTGTAGAGGCTGCTTGGGATGTCACACCTCCCCCTGCAGCAATAAAGATCAGGAGACTCATGATTGAGGCGAAACAGCTCTCAAGCCATGCAATCCACTTCTATGCTCTTGCCGCTCCAGACTTTGTGTTTGGTCCCTTTGCTGATCCCTCAGTTCGAAACGTCGCTGCAGTGTTGAAGCAT
>JABCSP010000114.1 GCA_018238825.1 Candidatus Thorarchaeota archaeon
TTAGCACATGACGCAACATCTAAAACCTGAACAGCATTCTATGTTTGCTTGTGACCAAGATGAATGACCTCTATGGAAGAGACCTAATCACAACACAAGATTGGAGTGTTGAAGAAATTGAGAAGGCTCTTGATCTCGCTTTCGAGATGAAGGCTAATCGCTATGACCATTCTATGAATAGTAGTCTGGACCGACGGACTTTCTTCATGTTCTTTTACAACCCTTCTGTCCGTACAAGACAATCCTTTGAAGCGGCTGCTACAGAGCTAGGTGGACATGCCCAATTTCTTGAACCTAAATCAATGCGACTTAAGACATCAAAATCAGCAGGCGAAACCATTGAAGACGCTGCCCAAGTTATGAGCCGGTATGCTGTAGGTGTTGGTATACGAATTCTAGAAACCGCTCTAGAATATTACGGACAGGGAGACGAAATTCTACGTCAGTATGCTGCCAACTCATCTGTACCAATTCTCAGCATGGCACATGATAAATTCCATCCTTTCCAAGGATTAGCTGATGTCATGGGTTATCGACAGCATGCAGGAAAGAATCTCAAGGGTAAGAAAATAGTCCAAGTTTGGGGCAAGGGCGCACTTGTTCGTTCGTGGTGCAGTATCCAAGAGAGCATCCTGATTAACTCACGTTTGGGGATGGATGTTACACTAGCGTATCCACAAGGCTATGATTTGGATCCTGAAGTCATCAAATCGTGTGAAGCAAATGCTGAGGCTTCTGATAGCACTTTTGAGATAGTTCATGATCTTGAGGAAGGCTACAAAGATGCTGACATAGTCTATTCAAGAAACTGGATGACTTCAAGCTTCTATGATGATATGGGCAAGCATGGTGTTGATGCTGCTAAAAAGAAAGAGATAGAAAAAGCGGCGAATCACGATGATTGGATTGCAAATAGTGAATGGATGTCAAAGACTAATGATGCATTCTTCACACACTGTGGCCCGGTCGATAGGAATGCTGAGGTGACCGATGAAGTCTGTGACGGTCCGAAATCCATTGTGTATGATGTTGCTGAAGCTCGTCTTCATGTTCAAAAGGCAGTAATGGCACTTACAATGGGGAAAAAATAGACTGAGATGGGCTCCGGCCCTTCTCTTCCTTTTTTCTATGTCCTTTTCTGTACATCGATACAATTTTTGACGTATTTGGCGCTAATCATTTCTTCAATTGATTATTTTGGGCAACACGTATATATCAGAATAATACATTTTTTAATATTGTGCCGGGAGAAATCCAATCGCAACAAAGGGTGCGTGTCCGTTCCGAGAATAACCTCCGGAGTTAACACACAACCTCCATGTTTAGACTTGGTAATTAGAAACTTACGTGGACGCTAAGGCGTCCACACCTTATTCTTCTTTTGAAATTTCTCGCCAACGATGACACTGTATCCAGTGATCTGTTTCAATTTCTTCTCTCTCAGGAACTTCGGTTTTACAGATATCCTCTGTATATCGGCATCGAGGATGGAATGGACAACCTGGGGGAACGTCAGTTAAATCTGGAGGGTCTCCGGGAATGCCGCGTAATCTAGGTTTCTTTCCTGCACGCATCTGCATCATTGCTATTGTTGGAAATGATGACATTAGTCCTTTAGTGTAAGGATGCATAGGATTGTGAAACATTTGAACTGCATCTCCAGACTCTATAATTTTTCCACAATACATGACCGCAACAATGTCCGCAAGTTCTGCAACAACTCCGGCATCATGGCTTATCAAAAGAAGTGAAACACCGAACTCTTCCTTTATCATTCTTAGGACATTGAGTATCTGGCGCTGCATGGTGACATCCAAGGCTGAAGTTGGTTCGTCTGCAATCACCATGTATGGTCCTGCGATAAGGGCCATTGCAATCAGTATTCTTTGGCTTTCACCACCCGAAAAAGTTCCTGGCTCCATGACAAAGCGAATATCCGAATCTGCAAGTTGGACTATTCCTAGGTATTCGAGTACCTTTCTTTTCATCTCAACGAGTCTGACATTATCATCATGAATCTCTAATACTTCTGCAGTTTGATGACCTATGCTATGTTGAGGGTTAAGTGCATGCCCAAGACCTTGAGGTATCAGACTAATCTGTTTTCCACGAATCTTGACTAGCTCTTCCTGAGGTAATCCTATAATTTGCTGACCCCTAAATATTACACTACCTTGAACGCCTGGTCTATCAGTTTCTCCTTTGATACCTTTGGCAAATGATTTCATGAGATCAGGATCATTTGAGGTTGCCGCTGAGAACTTTGCTATTCTTTCAAATAGACCTAGCATAGCTAGTGCCATACTACTCTTTCCTGAACCGCTTTCGCCCAAGAGCCCAACGCATTCACCTTCTCTAACTACTAGTGATACGTCATTTACTGCTCGCACTAAACCTTTCTTAGAGGGATAGAACGCCTTCAGATTTTCAACAACTAGTAGGGGGTCACCTTTTGTCATGCAGTCACCAACTTGAGCTTGAATATTTTTACTAATAAAGCGTGTTGAAAGAGCACTATTGATGAATTACTATTTCCTGAAACATAGTACACAATAGGAAACCTTAAACACGGCTCCCAACGCCTCCAGCAAAATGTATTGCTTACATATTTTGTAAGCTGAGTGCATGTTGTATCCAATTAGACGATTCATTGTGATATCCTCGAAAGTGGGTGCAGGTAGCGACGGGGCATTGGTTGGGGCTAATTCACAATGACGGAAAAGCGAGAATCATGGATTACAATTGCTAAGGCCGTAGCATTAGTTCTCGTTATTTTTATTCATTCAAATCCAGCAAGAGATTCTTTCTCCAGTTTTCTTACGGGAATGGTGATGCCTGCATTCTTCGTACTCTATGGTGTTGCTCACAATAGTGGGAAGAGTCGTGGCAATCTCAAGAAGTATTTTATTGGTCGCGCTCGAGCATTGATGATTCCGTACTTTGTTCTGACTCTAGCTATGTTAGTAATGTATGCAGCTTTTTACCCTTTTGTTGATTTTGGATTCACACCAACCGATTTTGTTTTTTACAGTATATATGGAAACGGTCCACTTGGACGAGTCACTCATCTATGGTTCTTACGGACTATGTTCTTTGCTATCATCCTGTTCGCATTTGTTGACCGCTTCTTGCATAACAAATCCATTGCATTCCGCTTGATTCTCTTGGCATCCGCTCCCGCAATAGGAGTGTTCTTAAAATATGGAACTGGAGTTGAACTTGTTCCATGGGGAATGGATTCTGTATTCATTGCATTATCATTTATGATGATGGGAAGCGAAATTCGAAGGTATCGACATCTCTCCCCCTGGAGTGTCAATTCTTATGTTGATGTAATCGGTCTCACAATTGCTTTCATTGCATATTCTTACTTTACTTTTGTGAATGGCTTTGTCAATATCGGAGAAAGCCTCTATGGTATTTCTATATACAATTACATGTTTACCGGAATTCTTGGTACCTATATTGTGTGCCTTCTTTCCTTCTACGCAGGTAAGTATAGCAATCGCTTAACTCGATATGCCACATCCATCAATAAGGTAGGGCAAGAGATCTATGAAGTACATCCATTGATAATTGAATTTAATGTCCAATTCCTCGGTGGTTTAGCAATTTGGGGATCATTAACAATCTATCTGGGAAACCCATTTTTGATTCTCAATTTTCTATCTGCAATCATCATATCCTACTTACTTGCTACACAAGTAATTGGTAGATTTGGTGTTCTTCAGTTGGTTTTCATGGGCTTTAGAAAAACTAAGGAAGCCTATCCGAAACCAACATTTCCAGTTCCAGAACCCAATGGAAATGGAAATAATCATGCTGAGAGTGTAGAGGAACCTGTTCCGATAGAGGTTAAAAATAGAAATCGTGAGGATTAATTAGTAGGGTACTCCAGACGCTTTCTGGATACGTGGTGGCCGAACTTTAGGTGTTACTGTTAGCAAATTTTATTAAAAACGAAATCACCATTCAGGAAGTTCCTCATATCTATGGCACATAACGAAATGACCAACTTCTATCTCTCGGAATTCTGGAATCTTCTCTCTGCAAATATCTTGCACATACTCACAACGCTCTTTGAAAGGACAGCCAACTAATGGTATTGAAACGTCTGGTAACTTACCTGGGATTCCTCGTATCCTAAGTCCCTTCTCTTTCATCTTTCGAATGATTTCCATAGTTGGATTGCTCATAATGAAGGCTCGGGTGAATGGATGCCCTGGCGAGTTCATGATAGTTTCAGTAGTCCCGAATTCGACAATCTTACCTGCAGTCATCACAGCAACTTTGTCACAGGTCTGAGAAATTGTACCTTGGTTATTACTGATCATCAATAGTGAGAGATCTGTTTCTTTGCGGATAATTCCGATGGCATCCAGAATACGCAACTGAATTGCCATATCCACCGCAGTCGTGGGTTCATCTGCTATCAATAGATCCGGATGGGGAATAAGTGCCATTGCTATCAGTACACGCTGGTCTTCACCAACACTGAATTGAGAAGGTTTCATATCCTTACGTATATCGACATCACCAAGCTCTACCAAATCTAGTGATTGTAACACTCTTTTCATCACTTGCCAATCTGTGAGTCTATTGTCTTCATCGTGTGCATGTAGAACCTCTGCAGTCTGCTCCTCAAAAGTTGAATAGGGGTTTAGTGATTTAGTAGAACCTTGAGGAACGTATGTAATTGCATCACCTCGAATCTGACGATATTCCTTTTCATTCAGAGTTAGAATATTCTCACCTTTGAACCAGATTTGCCCCTCAACACCTGGCAATTCCATTCCCATTTCTTCTGAGGTTAGACCTTTTTTCTTAGCTTCATCTTTCAAGGCCCAGAGTGCTTTATTTTCCTTATTTCCTGCGGTTGACGCATAAGTTCGGGATAGATTATCAAAGAGACCAAGGATAGCAAGAGCCACAGTTGTCTTTCCAGAGCCTGATTCCCCAAAAAGACCTAATGACTCCCCTTTCAGAATTTCAAATGAAATATCATTAACTGCACGAACGAAACCCTTCTTTGAAGTGTAGAACGCCTTGAGATTTTCTACTCTGATTGTAACTTTGGTATCTTCAGCGGTCATAAATTTTCAATAGATATTCAACTCAAATACTCTGTGGCCAACGCATAAAATCGAAAATCACATAGTAATATCATAGGATCCATCCATCGAGAATGCCTTGTACATGAGTGTCATAGATAAACCAATGAAGAATATGATTGCAAGAATGCTAGCTATCGCTCCTAGTCCTGTAATATCATTGAAACCTATCACTTCCCTAATGATATCTATTAACACACTCATTAGAACAATCGCCATCAACGACCCAAAGAGAATACCTGTTCTCTTTGTCCAGAGATGTTTCCACCAGGGTTTCCCTTCTGTAGGTACCCGTTTCTCTACTCCATACCATAACAATCCTCCAGTTAAGCAAATAGTGAGATTGATGAGGTAGAATGGGATGTACAAAAGGTCAGATGGCCAACCCATTTCAAGAGCGAAATTTGGAATTTGATGGTGAATTGCATCATCAAATGAGATTGAATGATACAGTATTGACATGTAGAAGATCTGGAATAGAAGTATGTGATATGAGGCTCTACCCACCCGTTGAACGAACCCCTGAAATGTTCCAGTTGCTTTCTCAGGTATAAACATCATCGCTACCAAGAATAGAAATGCAGCATATCCATAGAAGATTAGAGTATAGTCCCCTATAATGAACCCCTGAACAAAGCTGAAGAAATCGCCAAATATATTTGGCAGTGACCCCAATACCCCGCTATGTGTACCTGGTGAAATTGTAACATAGTCTACCATGAACATTACACTGATTGGAAGATATATGTACATGAACCAGTTTCTCTTCTCCCTTAAATCATAACCTTTGGAGAACCATAGTCCAAGACCTACGGCTGGCAGAAAGAAGACGATATTGAATCTAATGGCAGTTACAATGAATCCTTCCAAAGCCGAATCGATTGGATATGGGAACCATAAGTACATGATAGCTTGGAGTATTATTTCTCCCAGAAAACAGAGAGTTATTGTAAGTACAGGGCGCTTCTTGAATAACCAGTAAGTGATTGGAAATACAACTATTGATCCGAAAAGCACTGCAATGAACCAGTTTCCAGGTCCCCAAAAGGGAAGGGTTCCAAGAAGTGTGTATTCATTGAAGGTCCACAATCCAGTAGCCATACCGACCAAGATTGAACCCACATAGAGCACTGCAAATGGGACTACATACCGTTTGAATTTTCGCTTGAAGTACTCCCACGAATATAATTCTCGGAGAGTGCTTGCACCGCTGTATTTGAATGAATACGCCATATTGAATCCCATGACGATTAAGAAGAATGGGATTGATAGTCGCTCCCAGAATATACTTCCCATTGCACCTTTAATCTCCCAGGTCAAACTGTGATCCATTACTACGAACGCGATTGCAATAGCTTTCAATACATCTAATTGAAAGTAGTAAGGTCTCTTTGGCTCAACAACCTGCTTCAGTTCAACTTCAACCTCTTCAAGTTCCGATAATGATTCTGGGTCCAACATGACAACTCGTAGAACACATGTGTTGACATATAATATAACATTCTGCGTACGCAATAATTCAGCTACTAGCTTTGTATATCCCTTCATTTAAATCATAAATAATAGAAGTGAATTGAGTAGGCCTGATATGAAATGAAACGCAACGAGATAATAGAATGGCTTATGGAAGGTGACGTTTCAATACAGTATCAGGTTTATCGTGATTTGCTAGATTCCGAAAAAAACATGTTAAGAACTAGGATTGAAGCAGAGGGATGGGGAGCAGCTTTTCTTTCGCGTAGATTTGAGAATGGTCATTAGGGTCGTGGATTTTACCAACCAAAGTGGACTTCGACCCACTATTCATTGTTGGATTTGAAAACAATTACGTCTGTCGACCCGGTCCGATGCCGAAGCCGCCCATGCGACCACGACCACCACCGCCGGCGCCTCCAAACCCACCACCCGTACCGGCTCCCGCCCCGCCCGGTCCCGTGCCGTCACCCT
>JABCSP010000115.1 GCA_018238825.1 Candidatus Thorarchaeota archaeon
TGTCTACGCCCATGAATACTACAACGATATTGATGAAGTCAAACTTGGAGTCAAGATTAATGATGGTGCTTGGACAAACTACACGATTACAGCAAACGTCTTTGATTCATCCGAACTTGATCTTGAGAACTTCTTCCATGAGATTGGACCTCAAGCTGATGGAACAAACATAACTGTGAAAGCCTATGTGTATTCACTATCAGAATGGTCTAGTGGTTTAGAGATGGTGATACCAGTTCGTGATTCAATTGGATCTATCATCACAACAACTACAACAACTACAACTACACCACCTGATGGGCTTGCTCAATTGATTGCTGATCTGCTACCTTACATTGCAATGGCAATTGTAGCTGCAATAGCTGGAATTTGCTACAAGAAACGCAGTTAGGAATCCTAAGAATTTGAAGAATATAGTTGGGTCCGAATATGGACCCTTCTCTCTTTTTTTAACTAAGAGCGTTCAGCCATTTGAGCGAATTTCTCGCAACTGTCAGCATCCTGCATTTCGCCACGTTTTGAATGAAGACCTGCAGCAATTCGATATGCTCTAGCAACTGCTGCCCATTGTTCTTGCGCATCCAGGCAGAGAGCTAATGCTTTCCAGGTTTCAGGATTTCCTGAATCGTGTTTGAGAGCTTCATTATATGCATCGATTGCTTCTTGGATTTTAAGCAAACTCTCTAGAGCTCTTGCTTTCTTTGTCCAGATCTCACCACTATCAGGAATCACTTTTAATCCTGCGTCTGCAATAGTATTTGCTGTTTCAAATTCACCAAGCGTAAGATATGCCTCTGCCTTGTTAGAGTGACCTCGGTAGTCTTTAGGTGCAATTGATATCGCCAGATCGAATACAATGATTGCATCACTCTGCTCACCAATGTGAATATGGGCCAAGCCCATTTCATGAAGAATATCCAGATTATCAGGTTGATGTTCGAGAACCTTTTGAAAAGCCTCAATGGCCTTCTTGTTCATCCCTTGTAGTCGAAAGGATCTTGCCTTTGTAATCAACTCATCAACTGAGAGCCCATCTAGAGACATAGTAACTTCTGCTCACAAATTAGTTTTAATCATTGTTCTGTCGGATACCAGTTTCTTGATGATGTTATATAGCAGAATAGCCAAGTTCTATCAGACAACAAGGATTTTAACGAGGTCGGTCTCAAATCAGTCCACTCGAATAGTGAGGAAATACGAATGAATAATGCTGATGATGACACATTCTTCGAAGATGAGGACGCAGATGAAACTTTGTCCGCTGAGGATATTGCAGAGGATGAAGAAGAAGAAGAAAGAATCCTAGAAGAAATTGTGGACATTGCTGAAATCCCGACATATGATACAGAGCCTGGCGAGAAGCTTGCAAAATTCCTTGCAGATCCCTGGCCACTGCCTGTATTCATTATCACATTGATTGGCATTGCGATTATTCTGTTTACTCCTCCAACAATCTGGGCTCCAAACCGTTATATGATACTCGGAGTTTATTTCCTCGTAATAGCTGCCTTTGTAGGCATTGTTTTCTCATTGAAAACTTGGACACAAGCAGGTACTCACCGATTGAGATGGGCTGGTCCTGCGAATATCATCGTTATAGGTCTCAGCCTTGTCATTGGTACTATTGATACAATAAGTTGGATACTAACAGGTTTGGGTCTATTTCCTGTACTGGATTCACCACTACTACTCTTGTGTTTCATGCTAGTGTTCTTCTCAATGTATATGCTCTGGATGATTCAGAAGAGTCTTGACCCTGAACCACGCTAAGCAAGGGTGGATTTTGTGGGAGAATATCCACACACTCTTGCAGAACTTCTTGAGATTGTGAGAGAATTCGTAAAAGAGCGTGACTGGGATCAGTACAATCTTCCTTTGAATCTAGCAATCTCTACGTCTATTGAAGTTGGAGAACTTCTAGAGCTATTCCAGTGGAAGACACATGAAGAAATTGAAGAGGCTCTAAAAGAAGATGATTTTCGTGAAGCGCTTGCATCTGAGATAGCTGATGTTCTAGTCTATCTTCTCAGAGTTGCCGATACTACAGGTATCGACCCTGCAAAAGCTGTAGTTGAGAAAATGAAGCGGAATCGAGAAAAGTATCCAATTGATTATTGGGAAGGCAGAGCTCCAAATAGGTTCAATCGTCCTGAGTGATTTGAGTGTAAAGACCTGGACGTCGATCTGCGAAAATATCATTTCGTGCAGTGATTGATTTATCATCAGCAAGTATAGGGTCTATTGTTACTGATGAAACTCCAATTTCTCCATTACTCATTTTACACAAACGGTTGCCCTTGATATCAGTAATTTGAGAAAGACCTGAAAACTTCACTCCACGTTCAGTTCCAATTCTGTTTGCAGTAGCAGTGAAAACTCGATTCTCAATAGATCTGGTAATCATGGCGTCTTGGCAATATGGAAGAACAAGATTAGCTGGGTGTAGAATAGCTTGTGCGCCTTTCAAGGCTAACACTCTAGCCATCTCTGGAAAAATCCAGTCAAAACAAATCATGACTCCAAAATGATATCCCCTGTACTCAATGACTGGAGGTTCATCTTGACCAGCTTTGAACCAATTAGCTTCATCCAGAAAGAGATGGATTTTACGGTAGGTGATAATGTGTTCACCATCTCCGAAAACTGCTGCTGAATTGTAGAGATCCTCCTTTGCACGTTCACAGATTCCTGCAACTGCCAACCGACCACTGCTTGACCATTCAAGAAGTTCTCTGGAAAATGGCCCTTCTGGAATTGATTCTGCAGAATCAGTTGCTTCACTAATGTCCTTGAATACATAACCTGAATTACATAGCTCTGGAAGAACCAGGACCTCTACGTCCGTCTTTTCCGCTTCAGCCAGTATCGATTTCACTCTAGCTAGATTTTGCTTTATATCGCAGATCTGAGGGTCCATTTGTCCTACTGCTAATTTCAAGTGATGACTCACCGATTGTTGATGAGTATGTCTATGCTATGATTCCTTCGGTTATTCAGAATAAACCATTCTGCATTGCAGTATGGCACTCACAGCTTGCGTCTTTAGGAATATTCGAAATCATCTCGAATGTCAGGTTCCTAACACGATCAACATTCTCTGACATTGTTTTGAGAACCATCTCATGAGTTACAGTTTCTTCTGCGTGAACATCATAGTCTGTGGGCATACTAATATTCACAAAACAGATTCCTGCCTCTCTGGCAAGTGCAGCCTCAGGATACGCAGTCATTCCGATTACTTCCCATCCTTGATTATGATAGAACATTGACTCCGCCCTTGTTGAGAATCTTGGACCGTTGATACAGACATAGGTTCCCTTGTCATGAACTTTGTATTTCATTTTGCCTGCAGTGTCAACTACTACCCTTCTTAGTTCAGGACAGAATGGTTCTGCAAACGGAAGATGGGCAATCGTACCCCCATCAAAGAAAGTATCTTTTCGGGTTCCCATAGTTCTATCAAAGAGCTGATCTGCAATCACGAATTCTCCAAGTTTGACTTTGGCAGGTTGGAGACTTCCAGCTGCAGCTGGGCTGATTATTCTCTTAACACCAAGAGCCTTCATCCCCCAAATATTTGCGCGGTAATTAATAGCATGGGGTGGAATGGTGTGATTGCGACCATGTCTGGATAGAAATGCGAAGGTTCGCCCTTTGACGGTTCCAAGGATAAAATTGTCTGAGGATTCTCCATAGGGTGTGAAAACCTTTACCTCGATTGGATTCTCTATGACCTTGGAATCGTAATTTCCGCTTCCCCCAAACATTCCAATTTCAATTGGAAGTAAATCCTTCAGTTCTTTGCTCTTGCTCCTGTCTATTGGAACAACAGATAGTTTAGCTTCAAATGCCATTATTCATTCAACCTCACTCTTTCAATTTCCATACTTTGTCCAGTGGATACACAATCTTATCTAGGAATCCCATGTGAGCTTTTATCTTTGAGAGTTGGTCATCAGCCAGCACGATATTATTGTATTCTCTAAGATGTTTCATCAGCTCTATTGTACTGAGTTCTGTGACTTTTTCACCTTCAAAGATTGTGCCAATGAGAGCAGAGAGATCTTCATAGAAATTCCAAGGCCAGATTTCCCAAGCCCAAGTCACTTCTACACCGTAGAAATCTGGAATAAATTTGGACCCTGCAATATGCATAAGTGTTGCACTCTTGACCTCTGCTGGACCGCATTCTTTCACATGCTCAACAGCCATTGTAAGGCTCTCGCCTGTATCAGTGATATCATCAACAACGAGGACTTTCTTCCCTGTCACATCCGCAGTAAGTGGACTGGTCAATTTCGCTTTACCATCCTTTGTGGCTGTAACACCCCAGTGATCTATCTTAACAGAATAGAGATCTTTGATTCCCAATAGATCACAGGCAATTCTCGCATGAACCCACCCACCTCGAGCAATTCCAATGACAGTATCTGGTTTCCACCCAGATTTTTTCACTTTCTGTGCTGTTTGATAGGCATAGTCATAGATATCATCAAAATCAAGTACGTAGCAAAGCGGACCCTTAAGCTCCATATTATTCAGCCACCAATTAGAATCCTGAAGGACATCGATAAAAGTGTGACCCTTGATGATATTATTCCTCAACAACAATAATAGGTCGCTCGTTCCCTGTAAGAATCGATTCAAATGTCAAATGAAGAGAAATGTGTTGGAAAAGAACCACGTAAAGTAATTGCGCGAGTAGTGAGTCAGGAAGGTCATTGTGCAATTGGTCACAAAGTTGGCGATATCATCGAGTTTGAACACTATGGTGTGAAGGGTGATATCTGCATTAATGCTCTGTTTAGTATGCTACCTGTGGCATATGCAATGATGCATAATTCATATTTTCCATGGTCTGAAGATCATTGCAAGGAACTACATGCCTGTCCAGATCCAAAGAACCCAGTTGTCTTTGAGCTTGATAGGTCTCAACCAATGGAACGAAAAGCTACTGGTTAGATTATTCTATCTCAATATTTAGTGAATCATATTCGCCTGGCCTGAATGATACTCTAACATCAAGTTTGGTTCCCGCCTTGACATCGACCGACTCGGGAAGTGGCATGAAGAGTTCTCTCCATCCATCGTCCATGGTCAATGTGATATCCTCATACAATTTTGATTCAAACATACCTAGAATACCATGTACTGTTCCACTTTGCACAATCTCAAAATTGAGATGTTTGTCTATGCTCATGGGTTGATCTGAAACTTTGGTTAAACTAATCTTCTCCAGTTCTTGCAAGTCTGCTAAGTCAATACTCTGTTCCCTCTCTGCAGTTTGCGGTATTCGTGGGAATTTCAAGTCCTCAATGTTGAACCGATTCCACAATATTTCGTTTTGTACAGGGATAACAAATAGCTTTACTTCCTGAGGTATGATTCTTCCATTTGGTTTGAGAAAATGTTTCACTGCATAGCGACTAGCAGGTATCTGTTGCTCAATAAGCATAACTGAAGAGAGCATTTCACAGAGCACAACATCTGCTTTTTCTTCAGGTTCGAAATCAGAGAAGTTTGAATGAATGAATTCAATTTTTTTTGCTACTCCGTTTCGTTCTGCTGCAGCCCTTGCATACTTCAACGACTCTGCATTCGCATCTATAGCTGTAACCCGAGCTCCCTGTCGTGCGGCTAGGATTGCAAGTATCCCACTACCCGTCCCAAGTTCGATAACGTGATGGTCTGATTTTACGATCTTTGTAATTGCTTGGCGGAATTTCTGAATGCGCGTTCTGTGACTAAGCAAACTTGCAGCCTGAAGTATTGGAAACGGAGTCGCATATTCTTTTTCTGACATCATTTTTCCCCTATCACATGCTACTTATAATAATAATTACCGAATCGATTTGAAAGAAGGCGTTCACTAGAACAACTGAGAAAGGAAGGCTTCAACTCGTGTCTGAGAAAGTTCTTGAATCAGCAAAGCTTGCTTTGGAGGAAAATAGACCGAATGATGCAATTATTGCCTTAGAGCCACTTGTTGAATATGATGATGAGAATGTAGATGCGCTAGTATGCTTGGGAATTGCTTATGTCCAAGCTGAAAAGCCAGCGAAAGCAGTTGAAGTTCTCGAACGAGCAGATAAAATGGTTGAGCAACATTGTGTTGTTGAGTTGTTTCTGGGTAGAGCACTTTGGGCTCTTGGAAAGCTTGTATCTGCAGAAGATCGTTTGCGTGAAGCCTTACGATTAGATTCGAGTCAACCAGAAGCATGCATTGATCTTGGCAGAATTCTCTACCAAAGACGAGAGTATCGAGACGCCCTGAATCATATTGAACGTGCGTCGGAACACTTTCCAGATGAGGTAGGACTAGTTTTCCTGCACGCATTGATTCTCTATCGTTTAGGTGATTTCACTCTTGCCACTGAATATTGGGAACAGGTACATCGACTTGAACCCTACCTCATGTCAGGAATCTCAAATTATGCGTATATTCTTCTACTTCAAGAACGTGCTTTCGAAGCAGCATCATTTGTAGGGTATGCTAACACCATCGACCCTGATGATTACAGGTCTCAAATTCTATTAGGTGAAATGAGATTCCAATCTGGGGATCGCGAGGGTGCACTGGAATGCTTTGGTAAAGTCTTAGATAAAGATCCCATCAATATTGAAGCGCTCTCTAAGTTAGCTGTAATTGCCAGAAATGCTAGTGATGAGAAATCCTGTAGAGAATATCTTAGCCGTGCTGAAATGGAAGTTGGTAGAGACCCTGAATCTTGGAGGGGTTTCTGCAATGCTTATCCTCTTCTTGGAATGTGTGAGGAATATGTTGATTGTCTTATCCGCTGGACAAAAGCAGACAAGAATGCTGCAGCACCATGGGTTGTATTAGCAGCGGAATATGATAAACAAGGGAAACTCGAATATTCGCGTAATGCATGGCGAATGGTCTTTGAACTTCGAGGTTATGTTAAGATAAGATGCCCTAGTTGCAAATCCGATGTTCGATTACCTTATGATTCTGTAAAAGGATTTGATGTTTACTCTTCTCGAGTATGTGATTTTTGCGGTGCCAAAATTAACATGC
>JABCSP010000116.1 GCA_018238825.1 Candidatus Thorarchaeota archaeon
TGAGCAAGGAATGGATGTGGATGTAAGGCACATAATCCTTGTTGCAGATATGATGACAGCTGACGGAAACATTCGTCAAATTGGTCGTCATGGTATTTCCGGTTCGAAAAATAGTGTTCTTGCACGAGCAGCTTTTGAAGTGACAATCAAACACCTTCTCGGTGCAGGAATCGCTGGAACAAAAGACCCGCTTAAGGGCATTACCGAGAACGTCATTCTGGGCCAACTAATTCCCCTCGGAACTGGCAGCATTGATCTTATGATGAATCCTCATGTTCCATCGCCATTTAAGAAGAGAAAGAAGAAATAAGAAGAGCTAACAGAGAGACCACGACGGAAGCATTAAAACAGAAAGGCATTTGACGCAACCCGTTTGGGTATCTACAAACATCAAAGAGGTCTAAAATATGAGCCTGAATCAACCAATTGCGAGCGCAGTAAGTACTGGTGAGTGCAAGATAGGAGCAAAGTCATCAATTGACGCTGTAAAGAAAGGTAAGGCTAAGCTAGTTGTAGTAGCTGCCAATTGCCCAAAGAACGAATATGATGACATCAAAAGATATGCTCAGATATCTGGAATTAAAGTTCAACAATTTGAAGGCACTTCATGGGATCTCGGTGAAACTGTAGGTAAACCCTTCATGGTTTCTGCCATTGCAATCATAAAACCTGGTGACTCCAAGATTCTAAAAATGGTCTGAGGCGAGATTCTTGGGCAAAATCAAGTTATCAATGGATGACATGGCAATGATTGCCAGATTTGAGCAAATCACCGGTGCTTCAGCTATTGATATTATCCGTGATGACGAAGGAGAACGGATTATTGTTGTTGTACGAGCCAAGCAGCTTGGGAAGGCAATAGGTAGGGGCGGTGTCAATGTTAAGGCTGCTTCTGATGCTTTTGGTAGAGCTGTAGATGTAGTTGAGATGGCTGAAACTGTTGAGGAATTCGTGAAGAGCGCTCTTGCTCCGGCTAGAGTTGAAGCAGTAAAAATCATAGAGCGTCGCGATGGTAACAAAGTAGCTTCGGTCACTGTAAAGAATGAAGATCGCGGTATTGCCATAGGTCGTGAGGGAAGAAATGTTGCTCGCGCCCGTATTTTAGTTAAGCGTCATTTTGACCTAGACAATGTGGTAATTGCTTAGGATACTCCTTCTCAACATTAAAAACTGAGCTTATTTGATAAGGCTTTTAAGGAAACACTAGCCGGAAGGCTCCAGCACCACATAGAGTATACCATGAATGGTGACTCTATCACTACGAGGTTAGATATCTTGACAGGTTCAAAATCCCCAGTTGGCGAGTTCGCAGCGCGACCTCTTCTACGAAAGAGGAAGAAGTTCCGCTGGAAGAAGGCCGCCTACAAAAGACGAGTCCTAAAGCTTAGGAAAAAGAGTGACCCATTAGAGGGTGCTCCCCAAGCTCAAGGAATCGTTCTAGAGAAGGTCGGTATCGAATCAAAACAGCCAAACTCAGCTATTCGAAAAGCTGTCAGGATTCAACTGTCCAAGAACGGAAAACAAATCACTGCCTTCATTCCTGGGGATGGTGGTTTGAAATACATAGATGAACATGATACTGTACTCATTGAGGGAATTGGTGGTGCTCAAGGTGGTCCAGTAGGAGATCTGCCAGGTGTTTCCTGGAAGGTCATCAAAGTCAACGGAGTCGGTTTAGAGTCCCTGATTTACGGTAGAAAGGAGAAACCAATACGCTAGGTGGTAATTATGGCAGAAGAAAATTCAGTCGACCCAGTTGTTGAAACAGCCCCCTCTCACATACCACCAACTCTTCTCATATTTGGTAAGTGGGACCCCACAGAAGTTGAGGTCAAGGATGTAGGTCTTATTCGATACATCTCACTGAGACCAGTACTTATTCCACATACTTCAGGTAGACATGCACACAAAAGATTCCACAAGTCCCACGTTCCAATTGTTGAACGTTTTGTCAACAAGCTATTGAATGCAGGACGCCGCAAGGACAAGAAGACCCGAGCTGGAAGAAATGCTGGCAAGAAATTGAAGGCATTGAACACTATGAAACGAGTCTTTGAGATGATTGATTACAAAACTGGAATGAACCCAATCCAAGTTTTAGTCACTGCAATCGAGAACTCTGCACCTTCTGAGGAAACAACCAGAATCTCTTACGGTGGGATGGCATACCCCCGCTCAGTGGATGTAGCTCCTCAACGCAGAATCGACCTTGCTCTGAAGTACCTAAGCGTAGGTGCTGTACGCGCTGCACACAAGAATGCAAAGTCATTTGAAGAGTGTATAACAGACGAGCTACTTCTCGCTTACAAGAAAGATCCTAGTAGCTTTGCAGTTGCTAGGAAAGATGAACGAGAGCGAATAGCACGTTCAGCAAGGTAATCTACTCAGTATGCACGGGGTTTTCCCGTGCAATCTCTATCTTTTATGATTAATCAGGTCATCTTATCAGATGTATCGTTATTTTAGTTACTAATAGAGGAATCAAGAATGAGCAAAATCTCTTTAGCATACCTAGCCCTTGTCATAACGACAATTGCTTGGTCCTCTTCATTGATATTTGCAAAACTGATTTTTGATGAAGTAAGTCCAATTGTGTTTGTAGCATTAAGGTACACACTTGCAAGTCCATTTCTTCTTGCTTTGACTCTCCAACAGAATAGGAATAATAAATCGGGTAGTCTAAAAAAGAACTGGAAAATATTGCTAGTTGCAGGACTTAGTGGTCCTTTCATCTCTCAGATAATGCAATATATTGGCCTAGCGATGACAACCGCAAGTGATGCTCTATTACTAATGAACCTCACACCTATTTTTGCCGTAATTCTTGCAGCTCCATTACTGAAGGAAAGGATAACAATTGACAAGATTCTCGGACTACTTCTTGCAACAATTGGTGTGATTCTCATAGTTATGAACACGTCTCCAGAATACGCAGCTATCAATGTCCAAAGGATATTGGGAGATATCATTGTGATTGCATCAACATTCTTCTTTGCAATCAATGGGATTGCTGGGAAAATTGCTGTAAAATATGAAAATGCAGTGACTGTCACTTTCTACAGCACATTATTTGCAATTCCATTTATTTGGATGTCTGCTGCAATCCTTGAAGATGTTACTGTACTATTCAGAATGAGTGCCTTTACTTGGCTTGTAATAGCATGGGTCGCAATTGTAAACACTGTGATGGCATTCATTCTCTATTACCATTCTATGAAGCATATCGAGGCATCACGAGTTCAGATCACACTGAATTTGGTTGCTGTTTGGGGAGTTTTGATGTCGGTTTTTATCCTTCACGAAACAATCACCTTACTCCAGATAACTGGGGGATTTCTTACCATAATTGGAGTGATTCTTGCACAGATGACCCAAATTCGGAAGAAATCTAGTGAAGATCCTATAACGCTTGATGAATCAATCTAGGGGAATCAAAATGAACGATAAGGCTTGATTAATTCAATTCGAAAACCTCAAGTGAACTAAGGTCTAAAATCCTCTTGATTTCAATGACAAGTAAAGTGCTCATTTGCTATGGATCAAGATATGGTACTACGACTGAAGTAGTCCAAGAGATGGCAAAGACAGCTGAAGACCTTGGAGTAAAGGTGAATACAGTCTTTCTGAAAAAGGAAAAACCACCATCATCGTTTGATGAATATGACCTAGTAATTATAGGAAGTGGCATTCAAGCAGGAAGATGGACAAAGGAACCTCTTAATTTTATCAAGAATAATATAGACAGTCTATCTAGAACAAAGGTTGCACTCTTTGTGGTTTGTGCCTATGCTGATGACCCTGAAAAACGCGATGAAGCACAGACACTCTTTCTGGATAACATAATCGAACAATATCCTGGACTTTTACCGATTTCGAATGCGCTCATTGGCGGAGCTTTCGATTTTGACAAGTATAACTTTGCAGTTCGTGCCCTAGTGAAGAATATGGTGAGTCGTAAACTACCTCCTGGTGAAGAGATGCCAGAGAAAATTGATTTCCGTGACTGGGACCAGATACGACATTGGATTACTGAATTAGTCAGTTCAGTAGCATTCTAATTCTCTAAGATGATTGAACATCAACACAAAGGGCTCGTTATCTCAATGGTTAAGCGAACCTGTCGAAAGCGTTAAAAGCATCCCGCGAAGGAGCATAAAAAGTCTGTCACATTCAGTGGACAGGCTAAAATAACGTGGTGAATAAGATTGAGCAAAAAAAATAAAGAGCACCTCAATCTCGTCGTCATAGGGCACGTAGACCACGGTAAAAGCACTATGACGGGCAGATTGCTATACGAGACCGGTGCGGTAGATGAGCGAACATTTCAGGCACACAAAGCAGAGGCTGAGAAGCTAGGAAGACCTTCCTGGGCTTGGGCTTTCGCACTTGACAGACTCAAGGAAGAAAGAGAAAGAGGCCTCACTATTGATATTGCCTTCTTTAAGTTCCTCACTGACAAATACTACTACACAATTATCGATGCTCCCGGACATAAAGACTTCATCAAGAACATGATCACTGGCGCCTCACAGGCTGATGTTGGTCTGCTTGTTGTGTCTGCAAAGCGAGGAGAATTCGAAGCTGGTATTGGACCTGGTGGTCAGACCAAGGAGCATGCTTACCTTGCTATGACTCTTGGAGTACCAAGCTTAATTGTTGCGGTGAACAAGTTCGACGATGATAGTTGCAAGTACAGCGAAGACAGATACAATGAAATCAAGGATGAAGTTGGTGGATTCTTAGCCACTATTGGCTACAAGGAAGGTACAGTTCCATTCATTCCAACTTCAGCGCTCGATGCTGCTAACCTGAAGGAGAAGACCCCTGACCTCACACCATGGTACGATGGACCTTGCCTTCTTGAGGCACTTGATCTAGTTGCACTTCCAGCGAAGCCAACTGACAAGGATTTACGTGTACCAATCAACGATGTATACTCAATCAAGGGTGTCGGTACAGTACCAGTAGGTCGTGTTGAAACTGGTATCATGAAGTCCGGTCAGCAAGTGACTTTCATGCCTCCTGACAAGACTGGAGAAGTCAAGTCTATCGAGATGCATCACGAGATATTGCCTCAGGCAGTACCTGGTGATAATATTGGTTTCAATATTCGAGGTATTGATAGAAAGGACTTAGGTCGTGGAGATGTTGCTGGTCCAACAGATAAGCCACCCACAGTTGCTACTGACTATACCGGTCAGGTGATGGTCATCCAGCACCCAAGTGCTATCACTGTTGGTTATACACCAGTCATTCATGCACACACGGCTCAGGTCGCTTGCAGGTTCGACGAGATCTTACAGAAGCTTGACCAAGCTACTGGACAGGTCACTGAGGAGAAGCCAGACTTTGTCAAGAAAGGCGAGTCCATGATTGCCAAGTTGGTACCTCTAAAACCAATGGTTATTGAATCCTACAAGAAATTCCCACAACTCGGCAGGTTTGCTGTCCGTGATATGGGTATGACTGTAGCCGTTGGTGTTGTGACTAAAGTCACTGCCAGAAAGTAATTGTAACTTTGAGAACCGGGCCAGCAAGGCCCGTGTTTCTTTCTTTTTCTTTGATATCTGAATCTGAAGCCTTCTAATCTGATCTATGTCTCACGTTTCTGTTGATTGAACATCAACTGTAAGAAATTTCTATGTTCTACCCTTCTCCTGCCAGTGTCACCACAATCCAGCATCTTCGAAAAAATACTAAACTTAGCAGGAGCTTTGTCAACGGTCATCGGGATGGGATCCCTCCTGAAGACCTGGCTTCTTTCTCCTGTACTGATGTCGGTACATCACTTCCAACGACAGAGAGATTTTCCACAGTTTTTACCACGGCGGGATCATTATCACTCTCACCAACTTCATCACTGAAGCTGACAAGGTCCAACTGGGCAAAGTGAACAGCCGCGGACTCTCCAGAACTCGATGATAGTTCTTTCTTGGAGAGTAAGGACTTCCCTTTGGAAGAAAGCTTCTTCTTCCGGGCTTTCAGTCGCGAGCTTCGTGCTATTGCACTAGCCCACTTACCTAGTCCTTTCATACAATCTCATACTTATTCGAGTATATGAGCTCGTACAATTTCTTTTGAATTCGATAATCATGTCTGTGTTAGACTTCTAACTTATTAGAATGCATTTTGCAAAAGAAAAGAATTCTTTGCATTTTACAATGAGATTATTTATGAACTTGTAAGTTATAGGCTTCAAATGAAGGTAGGGTGCTCACCTCATGATGAACGATGATTACTATGATGATTCATACCACCAACAAGGCAATGGTTCGAATACTGGAAGATGGGCTATCCTTGTTTTCGTTCTAATCCTGGGTATCCTTGGTATCTATGGCATCATCATTAGCGTTCCACTTGAAGCCATCTTTCTCTATACCTTTCTTTACATTCCCATGATAGTATTCTTGTTATACGCTACATTTCGCTGGGCTCAAGGTCGCGATATAGCTCCAACTGACATCAATGAAGATGATCAAATTCTCGAATCAATGCGAAAACACGCTCTCCCTACTGAACGAGCAAATCTCAGTGATACTATGCGCTGTACAAACTGTGGCATGTCATTTGAGCTGGTCAATGCAATTCCTGTTGAAACTGATGTTTTTCTCTGTCCATTTTGTGACACTAGATTACACATTAGATGACGTTCTGTAATAGTTACATCATGTGACTCTCATTTGTGACCCTCAATAGTGCCTTTGGTATATATACTAAATCCGAGCAGTATATCTTGTGAACTATTATGGCTCTAACAACTAACAACCGAACTAACTCCGTGCTGAAGAACAAACGCAAGGTATCAACCGATGCTGTTGCTTACGCTTACGCGACCGTCGTGAGGTAGATCATCATGGCATTCGCTAAGACAACCAAGAGAAAGGCTCCTAGCAAGTCAATCTCAACTCAGGCACTCACACATGC
>JABCSP010000117.1 GCA_018238825.1 Candidatus Thorarchaeota archaeon
AGCGAGTCGAGCAATTTCGAGATATTCTAGACTCTCTCTGACTGAATTCTTGCTGTTCATTCCGGGAGTAACAACAGCTTCAACAAATGTCATCCCAAGATATTTGCAGATATCTTTGAACATCCCAATAATATGACGAGCATAGTGTTCATAGAGAGGAAGGAATTCAACTCTGGAATTATTAGGTATATAGAGCAACAGAGGACTCAATCAGATCCTCAGATGAAGAAATCCACCCGCCAATTAAGGAAATAGCGGAGGGTTGGATGAAGGAAGGAGAAACTGGTCAGAGTAATTTTGAACTAACAGTTGTAAGCTATGATGACCACAAAGTTGCGTTAAGATTTGACCGGTGTCCAGTCTTTGATTCTGTGAAGCATTTAGAAGACCGCGAAATCGCATATCTCTCATATTGCTGGACAGGGGAATCTGAAAATGAACTGAATAAAAAGTCCAGAAGAAAACTCACACCTCAGACTTTGTATCAAGCAGACTATTGCGTCGAGTTCTACTGGGATAATGATGTTCATCCAAATGCAAAGCCTCCAGCACATGATTTCTGGCAAACCATTGAGATGTAGAGATCTTCCTAGGGCTCGTTAACTGAAATTACTATGCGTGCTTACTCAAGTCTAGAAGTGTCATTCAGTTAGGTCAAGCAACGAATTGTCTGGATAACATCCCAGATTTTGTTTCTGCTGAACCTTCATTCTAGCAAGAAGCAAACCTTATTCATGACCTTTCACAATCATGAAGCATATTAAAATAAGGAAGTCAAGGATTTGCTGGGATTACTTATTACAATTCTCCATATTGGTGTCTTTTCGTTCTTGGGCTGGTTATTCTATCTCATGAGAAAACGCTTCTCGTTGCTACCATTCTTCCTCTATCTTGGTGCCTTGATGGTTTACGCAAATATCCTTGGAGTAGCATATTCCATCACGGTTTTAGAAACAATTAGAATATCCGGTGGAAACATAGCTTTTTGCGCAGAGATTTGGTGCTTTATGCTCCTATATGTCATGGAGCGCGACCCTACGACAATGAGGGCGACCATATTTGGTGTCTTTACAGTGAGCATATTTTTTGTGGTAATGTACACATTCTTACCATTTGTTCTGTCTTTGCCAGTAGTGGTAAATCCACTACCAGTTCCACCAGAGATATTCCAAGCTTCGTTATGGATTGTGATTGTTGGTGCAGCTCTAGCAATCTTAGAACTTGCAACTTTAATAGCAATCATTGAAAGAACTAAGGACAAATTCAAATGGTTGCCATCAGGTCTTCGATTTGCAATAATCCTTTTTCTTATTCTATGTTTAGACGGACTCCTATTTCCAATTCTAACATTTCCATTATATCCAAGTCTCTATGGAACCATTATTGGTGGACTTGAAGGAAAAGCATTGCTTGGTTTGTTTTATGGTATCACACTAATGATTGCTACAACTACTCTGAATCTACAGTACACAAGGCGATTTGAGGGTCCTCGGGTTAGACTGAAGGAAATTGTATCAGTCTCTAAAGCTGAGATGGCTCAAGAGTTAAGAATTGCTTTGAAAGACTCGAAGGAGAATGAGAAGATAGCCCGATTGCTAATCGATCTTATATCTCATGATATTTGTAATTACGATCAAGCAGCTCTTAACCAGATAGAGATGCTCAATCTACTCATAGATTCCAAAGACTCGAAATTGAAGAAACTTATCTCCGGTCTGAAAAGAACTATCACAGAGTCCGCTCGAGTAGTAACAAATGTGAATATGCTGAGTATTATTCGCGAAAAAGGTCTGAAATCAGAAAATGTAGACTTAACTCATTTATTCGAAGCTGCACTAGAAGGCGTTTCAGCAAATTACTGTGGTGTTTCTCTTAGAGTAGAGGGAATAGAGAAACTTGCGGGAATTCAGGTACATGCACATCCATTATTGCAAGAATGCTTCTATAATATCTTAAGCAATTCGATTAAATATCAAAAAGAAGGCGAGGAAGTGGTAATCATTGAGGTCGATATTAACAAAGAAGGTGACAAGCATCATCTTTACATTGGAGACCACGGTATTGGAATTCCGGATTCAAGGAAAGAACTTGTCTTTAGGCGATTTGACGGTACACCTTATGGTTCAGGAATGGGGCTTTCCATTGTAAAGTCGATGGCTGCATTCTTTGATGGTGAAGTCTGGGTAGAAAACAGATCAGATTCTCCTGATGATCATACACATGGAACTGTTTTCCATTTTCTATTAAAGCAGGCACGAGATGGTGAATGAGCTGACTCGAATAAGAATAATGATTGTAGAGGATATGCGCAATCTTCAATCACTATATTCTAGTTTTCTGGAAGGTCATGGGTATAGCGTTGCTTGGTCAGCCTATGATGGTCTTGAGGCGATTCAGATGTATGACGCAGCTGATCCTAAACCAGATGTCATAATCATGGACTATAGAATGCCAAAAATGGATGGGTTATCTGCTACCAAAGAGATATTGAAAAAAAATGGTAATCAGAAGATAATATTCGCATCAGCTGATATCAATATCATAGAAGATGCATATCAAACTGGAATTAAAAAATTCCTAAGTAAACCATTCAGATTGTCTGATTTATTACATGCAGTTTCTGAAATTCATGATTGATTCCTTCATTCAATTGAAATCGTACTAACCCAAAGTTTTGACGAGCTCTGCAAATTCGTCTTCCGTCAATACTGTGACACCAAGTTGTTGTGCTTTCTTCAGTTTGGAACCAGCCCCTAATCCAGCTATAACATAGGTGGTTTTCTTACTTACACTGGAAGAGGACTTTCCTCCCATTTTCTCCACAAGACTTGCAGCCTCGTTACGGTTCAATTTTGTTAGAGTGCCAGTGAACACGAAAGTCATTCCCGAAAAGGTTTGTTCAGTTGAGGACTCTTTTTCCGCGGTCATAGTCAGACCAGCAAGTGCCAATTCCGAGATTGTATTTCTTACATTCTCATCAGCAAAGAACTGAACGATACTCTGTGCCACTTCAGGGCCAATTGTATCAACTTTGAGTAATTCGAGCAACTGAACTTCCATGAGCTTTTCCATAGAACCAAATTCTCTGGCAAGCACTTTCGCTGTCTGAGAACCAACGAGAGGTATACCCAGACCAAAGAGTAGACGATGAAAAGGTTGATCCTTACTCTTGGCAATCTCATCAACGAGCCCTTGTGCAGACCGTTCTCCAAATCGCTCAAGGCCTGATAGTTTATCAACTGTGAGAAAGTATATGGAAGCAAAACTAGTGATTAGACCAGCATCAATTATTTGCTCCACTCTCTTATGCCCAAAACCTTCGATGTTCATTCCACCACGTGCAACAAAGTGAGTAATGCTCCTTCTAATCTGTGCAGGGCATGAACTATTCATACAAGTAGCTAACCTCTTATCGCTAGTGATTGAAACTTTGCCTCCACAAATGGGACAGCTCTTAGGCATCTTGAACACGTTCTCTGAACCAGTTCTTTTCGCCTCAATAGGCCCAGCAACCTGAGGTATCACATCTCCTGCGCGTTCAACCACAACAGTATCACCGATTCGAATGTCCTTTCTCTCGATTTCGCTGAAATTATGCAAAGAAGCTCTCGAAACTTCCACTCCACCAATATTCACGGTGGCTAGCTCAGCAACAGGAGTGAGTCTACCTGTGCGACCAACCTGTACAGTGATATCCAGAAGTTGAGTTGTCGCCTGCCTGGCTTTGAACTTGTAAGCAATCGCCCATCTCGGATCGCGGGCACGCATTCCAAGTCGTTCTTGATCCGCAATACTATTGACCTTGAAAACAACTCCATCAATCTCATATGGAAGGTCATCTCTTTTTTCATCGACTTCTCTGTGATAATCGAGTGTGTCATCAATTCCCTTACAGATTCGTGCTTGTGCAGTATTCACTTTGAACCCCCACTTTGGGAGAGTATGAAGTGCTTCCCATTGGGTCTTGAATGAATAACCACTCGCCTCTGCAACACCATAGAGGAAAATTTGCAATGTTCTCTTTGCAGTCACAGTAGAATCTAGCTGACGGATAGAACCTGCTGCCGCATTGCGAGGATTGGCAAAACGAGATTCTCCCTCTTCTTCACGTTTCTTGTTTAATTCATTGAAGCGAGCATAGCTCATGTAAACTTCGCCACGGACCACAAGACTGTCAGGTGGTGGCATATCCTCATGGGACATAAGAACTAGAGGAACTTCCTTTATGGTCCTGATATTAGCAGTAACATTCTCACCAGTGGTTCCATCACCTCTTGTGGAGGCTACAATTAGATTCCCATTTTCATATACGAGTTCTACAGCTAATCCATCGAATTTTAGTTCAGCAACATACTCCACTTCTGAAAGACCAAGCTCACTTTGACATGTTTCATCAAATGACCGAACCACTGCTTCATCGTATACAGTCTTCAAACTGACCATTGGTATTGGGTGTGTAACTAGACCTAGTTCTTCTCTAGGTTCTCCTCCTACCTGTTGAGTTGGAGATGTTGTTTTCTTGAGGTCAGGATATCTTTCTTCAAGTGCTTGAAGTTGAAGTAGAAGGTTATCATATTCCGAATCCGTGATTACTGGGGAGTCCAATACATAGTATCGATAATTGTAATGATGAATGACATCACTTAATTTTTTGATTGCGACTTTCGCGTTTTTCTTGGATTTGATTTTGTCAACATCAAAATTTGGTTTTGTATCTTGAGTCATGCCCCATGCTCCTCCGGTTATTAGTATGCTAAACATTCCTATAAACTGCACAATTTATCAAAATTTCCATTATTTGGAACAATCTTCATTTTTAACGATATATGCTCGAAGATAGTTCATATACCATATTATCTCTAAACAACTTGAAGGTTTCAGATGTGGATAAAGAAGTCAGAGTTTACGGTTTTTGTCCTTGCTACAAAGATTTCGAAGGGGAACTAATCTGTCTCAATGCAGACAATCTCATCGATGTTGAACATGCAATATTCGCTGCTGAAATTATCAATCAAAACGCAACAATTGAATCGATAAAACAATTCGAGATGAACGATGGAAAGACGTGCTATTCATCAATTTATACCCATGATGGTGGATGCTATTGTTCTTCTCAAGGTTGGAGGATTCGTATTCATAATGAAGACATAACTACAGATATGCTGATGCAATCCATCAAACTCTATGCACTTGGGCCAACAGAGATGACTGTAGATTGTGCATCTTGTATTTACGGAATTCTATTAGCACTAGTTCTAGCACAGGATCAAGCATCCATCAAACGATATTTGGATGAGTTCTCTCTAAAAGTAGCAATCAAATTTACAGAGTTAGAACTTGAGGAGATTACGGATGATACGCCATATTTTGAAACTGTGCAGACATATCTTGCAGAATTACTGGAAGACCAATATTACTGGAAAGATGTCCACGCGAAACTAGTTGAACAGAATGAATCTGAGGCCTTGATTAATTTCGTTGAAAAACTAGAGCTACTGGATAGATATCAATTCTTATTCTACAGTCAAGTGATGAACATTCGTAGCATACAAAACTCAAGAATTCTAATGAGAATGCTATCGCACATCCTTCGGACCTCAAAGAATATTCTTGATTTAAATGGTGAGATTCATACGCTGATTGCAACTGACTCAATTGGAGGATATGAGAAGGATAGCGTTCTGGTTGAGAGGATTGATGATTACATGGAAAGAAGTAGAACTCTAGACCATTTCTTTGGGAATATTGCAGACATTATGAAAGGCAACATGTGATTTACATATTTTACATTTTCATCCCTGTAAAGGTTAGTTATCCAACGTGTTTCTGTTCTGCACCATCCTCCAATTCTGCGGCCTTACGTAATCTCAAAGCTTCAGACATCATTGAGCATACTGCTTTTTCACTATCATTTGAGATAAATAATGATACTTTTCTGCGCTATATTGTAACGTCAATACCTCAAACTAATCAGAAAGATCTTCCATCAGCTCAAGCATCCATGGTTCTATCTCTTTTTCATTCGTCCAGGTTTCTTCAAAGGGTGTAAGCACTAGCTTTCTCTTGATTTCTCCAACCATTGCGCCAGTACTACCGGCAATCAAGCAATCTATTGCAAACGCACCAAGTCTCGATGCAAGTAATCTATCAGAGTGGCTAGGATTACCTCCCCTCTGAATGTAACCTAAAACAGAAACCCGACAATTTTCTCCAACAAGTTTGGTCAATTTCTTACCAAGGGTTGTAGCATCGCCTTCTTCATCACCTTCTGCAACAATAACAAAAGCACTGGTTTTTCCAACATTTCTACCCCGGATTATTTTCCCTGCAATTTTATCAATATCTGTTGGAGTTTCAGGAATAACAACTGCAGAAGCACCACTTGATATTCCAACATGAATGGCAATAGCACCTGAAAGGCGACCCATCACTTCGATAAGGAAGACTCGAGAGAAAGCTTCTCCCGTGTCGCGTATCTTGTCCACTGCACTGATGGCGTTATTTACAGCAGTATCAAACCCTATTGAAAAATCAGTACCGTAGAGGTCATTATCAATAGTGCCAGGAGCTCCTAAGACTTTTCCATCCCAGTTTTTCTGTAATGCTGCGAGACCTCTCATAGTCCCGTCCCCGCCTATTGCAATTAATCCATCAATCTTCTCTTCAGTGAGAATTCTAGCGGCCTTCTTTGTACCTTCTTCGGTCTTGAATTCTTCAGAGCGACCTGTAGTCAGACATGTTCCACCACGATGAAGAATCTTTGACACAGTTCTGGAATCCATCTTCTCAAACTTTCTATCAAGGATACCTTGGTATCCTCCGTGAATCCCGATAATTTCGCAACCGCGATTCAGACCGATTCGCACAACAGCACGGATGCATGCATTCATCCCTGG
>JABCSP010000118.1 GCA_018238825.1 Candidatus Thorarchaeota archaeon
AGACCTGCTTTCTTCTCTTCAGAATCTCAAGTGCGATAACCTCACCAAAAGCGGAGTTGCATATCGTCATCTGTTCTCGGACTGCACGAATACCCTCAATTACTGACTTATCAGCAACTGCCCATCCGATTCGGATGCCTGGGAGACCATATACCTTAGACATGCTAGTCAAGCTGATTGCATTCTTGCTCAGCGTTGCAGCCAGAGGAGGTGGCTCATCAAAGGTGAGGTCCCTGTAGGTCTCGTCTACCATGAGATGGATATCATGTTCCTCCGCTATCCCAATTGCCTCTCTCAGGGTCTTCTCAGTAATTTGGGATCCCGTGGGATTATTCGGATGTGTCAGCGTGATGAGTTTCGTATTCGGTTTGATAATTCCTCGAAGCTCATCCAAGTTGGGTTTGAATCGATCGACCCACTTGAGTCGCAGCAGTGAGAGAGATATCTCCAGTGACCTTGGAACCTCATAGAGCGACGGGTAGGTTGGGTGTTCCACAATCATGTGATCCGATCTATTGACTAGATGTGCGATTATGGCGAAGTTGGCTTCGCTGGCTCCCGTTGTCACGGCTACATTCTCCATGGAACATCCATCATACATCTCTGCAATCTTCTTTCTAAGCTCCGGGCGTCCCAAGTGGTAACCGTATCTCAGTTCGACTTCATCTAGGTCGATACCAAGGTCTTTCACTCTGAAGAACTTCATTCCACTCTCGCCGATGTCATAGTCAACCTCATACTGGTACTTGTCAAACCAGTCTTCGAGTGGCATCCGCTTGAAAACCATTCCACTGCCTCGGGAACTCCTGCACATACACGCGATAAATACGTTCGCACGAGCCGTTGCCCGAAACTTGTACAATCCGTAACATCATTGTCCTAGACTGATGTTCGGTTCCTGATTCATTGAGGTTGCTTTTTGTTGATTCTGAAGAATCAACTGAAAGTCTTACGTCCTCTCCACGGGCATTTTACGTCCCCGGCCAACTGACGGTGACGGTAGAGTCATCCTTGGACTTGGTTCTCGTCCTGGACTGACACTACATGTACAGGTCCCTCTCTGGAGTATATTAACACCTACAAAAAAGGGTCTTCGATTCGCTATTCATCTAAGAGATGTCCAGCTTTGTACAGGTTTTCTGCAGCTGTTACATTCCCTTCTCCCTGCTCGTCGCAAAGTCAGTCAAGCACATGTACTTGGTGAACTCATCTGCTCCCTGCTGATGAAAGAACTTGCATATCGCGCACTCGGTGTAGTCGATTCCGAGGTTGAAATGCTCTCCATCTCCCTCAACATAGAGAAACACCCAGTCTTCAGGGTACTCTCTCTTCTGAGATCTCTCAGCCATCTTCTTGAGCACACGCTTGATTATGCGAGAAAAGCGGAGTCTGCTCATAAATGGCTTAAGTAGCCTAGGGACGTGTTTAGAGTAATGCTCAACAATCTCGTAGTTTAACTTCCCAATCTCTTTCACGGGCACTCCGCGGGCTTTCAGGACCCTATAAAGGGCCAGGCTCATCGCTGACCTTGGGAGGATACTCGCAAGCCGATTCTTTCGTCCACCAATATAGGGAATCTGTGGTATGAGATTTTCAAAGCCCTCATTTATATCGTCAATCACAGAATCAAGAGTCGCATCATCGAAGTATGCTTTACCTACCTCTCTCACTAACTTGCTCATCTTATCGAAGTCCTTGAGAAGCTTGGGTTTCATAGAGATGTAGTAGTTGGAATGCTTTTTGTCACTCAAGGGGAGCCCCTAGTAAGAGTCATAACCGTCCTGCTTTGAGCTTTTCGGAGCGCGCTATCAATACGGGACTCTGTTGCATCCTCTACCGTTCATTGAAAGCTGTACAAAATAGGACACCGAAGTTTAGTACGTTCAGAAAACGGCACTGGACTAGATTTGTCTTGGTTGCGAAAATTAATCTCAGAAAGGATTGATAAAGCTCAGAGATAAAGCTGGTTAGACAGCAAAATTATCTCAAAAAGAAGGACTGGGAAGAAGGCAAGACACATTGTGTGGAATGGAAACGCAAGTAGCAAGGAAAGTGTTCAGGAAGACATTTGGGCGAAGAGGAATATTCCTCCTTGCTAGAAGCATACGTCGAAAGAATCGAATCTTCGACAAGACATCATGGACAGGGGAAAACTCTGAAGAGGCGAGGTTTGCGAAACGACTCTCGCTGGTTGCCGGTATGTATGAAGTTCTTGTTGAAGAAACATGTCGAGAGGAAGCATTCCGCACTGTTGGCAGAATAGTAGTGCCCATTGGTGTGTGCGAGCAATGGAGCAATCTAAAGAGCATATCTATCAACAACGCGACCGGAATTGATAGACTCAGAATGTTCTATGATTTCATGGGGGATTATGGGTCAGGTCAGTTTGTTGAGAGAATACGCACTGACAATACCAAAGAGCGAATGCGCTTTGAGGTAAGAAATTGTTTCTTCGTTCGCTTCTTTCGAGAGGTTGGTGCTCCGGAATTGGCAACGTTATTCTGTAAAGTAGATAAAGCATTCTTTCCCACTGCCATTCCGGAGTACATATTCTCAAGAGGTACCTCCTTCATGAATACAGAAGCGTACGGACGGGATTATTGTGAATTTTTGTTTGATAAACGCACACATTTCACTGGTGACTGTTACATTAGCGAAACGCCTCTGCTAGACTTTAACCACTCAGCCATACAGATGCTCTACGAGGAACTGGACCTGGCATACAAGAGTGATGATATCAAGATGAGTCGCCTCTATGAATACATAAGGAACAATATTGTGACAACTAGGATAATGAAGCAGCGTCAGCCATCTTCAACTATTCTGCTAAAGCGAAGGGGTGACAGGATATCGAAAGCCATTCTCTATATGGCTCTCCTGCGTGCATCTGGAATTCCAACACGCGTTCGGTTTATAATTACCAATGAGGGTCTGCAAGCTTGGGTAGTTATACACCAAGATGGAAACTGGATCGAATCCAGAATCTGGTTGAATAACTTACTTGGCACATCTGTTGGCTCAGGTGACATCAGGGAGAATGATCTGAAGGCATATGACGAATCTGTTATTGAAGACCTTGGAGTTTTCGATTCACCTGATGTTTACTTTGAAGTACTGAGGTCTCTTGATATCGACAACAAGAAGGTTGCAGGTGGAAGTTAACATGCACCAATACTCTGCAAGTATCTCGTCCTTGTTCGAATACCATTGAGCATCTGAACCGCCTCTTCTATTGTATCAGCTACTGCTATTCCGTTAAGTTCGAATCCCCGAATGATAACTTCATACTTGTCTAAGTCTGGAACATATGCAACTACGGCTTTTGGATGCCGTTTTGATACATTAGCAACCCTTGCGCCAATCTGGAGTGAAATTCCGGGAGCATATGGAAGCAATAGTAACAATCCAGCGTCAATATTATCAAGAGTTAACATGATGTCGAGTACTTTCTCATAGTCAATGTCTGAAGCAGAGCCAGTCAGGTCACATGGGTTTCTAAATGAAGCAATCCCTTGGTATGCAGGAGTCATTACTTCTCTCATCCTGCTTTGATCTTCTTCAGTGAATGGTGGAAATTCTAGTCCATAGGCTGATGCCTCATCACTTGCAATCACACCGTGTCCTCCACTTACTGAGAGTGTACCTATTCTATCGCTCTTCATTAATTTTGGTTTGAATGAGAAGATCTTTGCATATGCCATGACCTCATCCTCATCCATTGCCTGAAGAACACCGTACTGGAGGAAGGCGGCTTTTGCTACAGCCTGGTCACCTGCGAGTGAAGAGGTATGACTCTGTGTTGCTCGATGTCCGGCTTCTGATTCTCCGCCCTTCAATACAACTACTGGTTTCTTCTTTGCTATCTTCTTACAAGCCTTAACAAAGTCTCGACCTTCGCCCTCACCAAATCCTTCAATGTAACATAAGATTACATTCACATTGTCATCATTACCAAAGTGTTCAATGAAGTCAGTAACATTAGTCTGGGCGGCATTACCAATTGAGATAGCTGCCGCAATACCTACTCGGCGGTCTGCAAATTCTTCCAGTCTCTCGATAAGCCATCCACCACTTTGTGAAATGATTGCTGCGTGTCCTTTCGTGGATCGAGCTACTCGCTCTGAGGGTAGAAAGAATGTGTCTAGTACCTCTGGAACATATACTCCTATACAATTTGGACCAACCATGGATATCTTGTATTTGTTTGCAATCTTAACGATTTCAGACTGAAGACTCGCTCCGCTGTCTCCAACTTCACTGAAACCACCTGAAATGACAATGACCGATTTGATTCCTTTTTCTCCACACTGATTTAATACACTAGGAACATATTTTGCAGGAACCGAGATGACTACGAGATCAATATCGTTTGGAGCATCATCTATGGACTTGTAGACATCAAAACCTTCGACCTTTCCACCTTTTGGATTGATAGGATATGTCGGTAGTCCATTTTCAAATGCAAGCTTTCTGAAAATAACATTCCCTGGTGAAAATGGATTCGAAGTAGATACACCTACAACTGCAGTTACTTTTGGTTTGAGCATGGTCTTTAGGCCAGACATTATTTTCCCTCGTCTAGTAATTGAGCAGGAATTATCGTAATCCCTTATATGAACTGCGCCTATGAAGGCTCTGAGAAAAGTCTGAAGGAATCTTACGGCTTCATCTGAGCTAGTATTTCTCTAGGTCTTGGTTCAGCAAGCATTGCATGTTGAAGCTTGCAGAGTAATTTTGTAATCTCTGCATAGATGACCTGTCGTGGCTTATCACTTGCAGACTCAGAACTCTGAAGAGTTTCTTCACACTGTTGATTTATTCTCTTGATTAGACGTTTTTCAAGCTCAGGACCGCCCCAACCAAATCCATCAAATGCTGTCTGAGCTTCTAGAATCTTTTCCTTCACATTGACATCGTTTTCTTTGAGTATACCTTCCAAACCTTGGAAGTACTTGCTCACCGCTCTCTCAATACGTTCTTGTTCTGAAGCATTAAGATAATTCTCCTGTTGGCGACTCTTCAGTAAATCTTGAAGGAGTCTTGCACCAGGAGCCTCTGTGAGTAATCCCTTTGTAATTTTGACCATGATTCGCGAGGGAAGCTCAATAACATCGCCTAGATATGGCGATTCTGATTTGTATCGATGGATCTCACGTAGGACCTCTAACCACCATGTTGGAAGCATAACATGACATCGAGCTGAATACTGTTGAATCTGTCTCTGAGTCTGTCCAATTAGTCCAAACTGGTCATCCTCTACATCGACCTTTCTATAGGCTTCCACTGGTTTTACTTCAGCTCCTCCTACTAATGGGACAAGTTCAGCTTCTCCAGTAGTGGGAGTGGAAGTCTTTCCAGGTTGTACTGCTGCAGCGGCACTTTTCGTTCCATCCAGAAATGAGAGTATTTCTTGTGCTGGAGTTTGTTCTGCCTGTTTGGCTTTGTCTGAGAGCTTCGGAAGGAGGCTTTCAACCTGTGACAGACGCTTAACAATGAGACTTAGAATATTCTGTGTTGACGGAGGAATTCCTTTCATAGTGGTTGCTTCCTCCATCCATTTTCTTGTTCTTAGTAATCCTTGAGTGAGCGAGTCGACCCTATCAGGGTCAATGCTGCCTTCAACTTGGGAGCTAAGTAGAAAGTGAACCAAAGTTGAATTCAGTGTGACTAGTAATAGCATTCGATCAATCAAGTCTTCGAAATGAAAGGGTGAAGAGTCAGACAAACTGTAACCACCTTATTCCATTGTTTCGCCTGGTGTCATATAGTAGCTGAACAACTCACGAAAGTCATTAATTGCATCTACCAGCTCTTTTCTAGAAGTTCCCTTAGACCTCATGAACCATCCCTGTTTGAGTGGTGATGCACCACTGTGTAAGTTCACAAGTTGGGTCGCTTCATTGATGATAGTGACCAGTTCGGGTATCTTTGGAAGACCTAATAGTAATAGTAAATCAGTTCGAGAGTCAGGTGTGTTATATTTCACATAACATGGAGTGATGGCTGCACCTGGCGCGATGAACTTGTCAAGTGACTCTTTCACATGCATCCCAAACTCCGCCTTTGCGATGTGAGATGGACCCGATAAGACGTAATAGACACTCTCAGCGTTAGGTTCCTCTCCTACATCTGCATAACTGCATTCCTTCACGGCATAGTCAATCATCGTCTTCAACTGACGTGGCATGCTTCCAGCATCCGGAATTAACCCTACATCTGTGTAGAGCGCTGGAACTACAACCGGATCAAGTTTTCTTGAATAGTCTGCTAGGTCAGTTGTTGGGAACACGTCCTTGTGACTCTCCCAAACACCCGGTGATAACATCGCTTCAACAACATCGAGAGCCATTGGGTTCACAAGCTCAACAAATGCCTGCTCTGTTCGAGCTTCCATTGCGCCACCCTCGTCAAGTGTTGAGGGAACCATCTGCTCAATTGAATCGATATCTGCAATGTCCACATTGAGTTCTTTGCGAAGGTACTCAACAGATTCACCTTTTCTCCACTGCAAGATTCTCTTGAGCATTGTTCTGTTGGAGAGCAAAATTGTAAGATCCGCACCACGCTCTTGGAGCTGTGCTCGCAGTAATTTGGAAACCGCCCATATTGAGTTCAGAGCTTCACTTGATTGACCTTCGAAGGGGAGAATACCAATAACATAAACGAAGATACGACGACCTTCTTCTTCTTGGAATCGCTGCTTGAGCAGTTCGATGATTGCAGGCGCACCTCCACAACCTGTTCCACCACCTAGGGAAGTAAAGATACAGAAACCTGATACTCCTTCAAAT
>JABCSP010000119.1 GCA_018238825.1 Candidatus Thorarchaeota archaeon
GTTCACCGATTATTCCATAAGATGAACAGAGAGATTCCTGCCCACGAATACAGAATTCGCAGACCCCACAAGACACACCTGGATCTACGATAATCTTCTGACCAACTTCTAATGAATCACTGACGTTGCTTCCGACCTCAGTAATTTCACCACTGATATCACTACCAAGAATGTGTGGCATTTCCAATTTAAGACCAGGAATACCTCCCCGTATAAAGAGGTCAAGATGATTCAGTGCAACATAATTTACTTTGATCAAGACCTGATTCGCTTCAATTGTAGGAGTGTCTATGTCCTCATATGAAAGAACATCAGGCCCACCATGTTCATGAAATACTGTAGCCTTCATTATATATTCACCAATGGAATATCTCGGATATTCCACAAAGTAACATAAAACCTCGGGTTGAGTTCAAATCGACATCATATTTGCACAAGTTTAAGACTGTCTAATTTTTCAAACAACATCAGAGCACCCAATTATCAGGTGATATTAATGGCAAAAGGAAAAGCAGGAAAGGTACGCGCAAGTCACATTCTTGTTGACAAACACAGTCAGGCACAGGCTCTCGCCAGCAGAATCGCTGAGGGCGAAGACTTCAAGACGATTGCACTTAAGTTCAGTAGCTGCCCATCCAAGAAGAAAGGCGGAGACCTGGGTTGGTTCACAAAGGGACAGATGGTTCCTGAGTTTGAAAAAGCGGCATTTCGATTGAATGTTGGCGCTATGACAACAGAACCAGTCAAAACAAAGTTTGGTTATCACATCATCAAAAGAACTGGATAAAGACAGCTGTTCTAGTCCAGTATTCGATTCTTTCGTTTGAAATAAATGACCAACCCAACACAAATGAAAGCAAGAATTCCGATTCCACTAAGAAGCATAGTATTCTCGAAGGTATCTGAAGGCTGTACAGTAAGCAGGAATGTGGATGTATCTATGTTTCCAGTGATATCTTTGATACTAAAAGTGAAGTTGTAGAAACCTGGATCAAGACCATCAACAGAATAATTGTATGTAATAGAGTCATGATTCGTCCAAGTGAACCTTTCCGGAACAATGCGTGTGTCGTTTAGATAGAGATTAACAGAGCTTCCAAAATCCTTTGGCCAGAATAAAGGAGTCCATACGATTCTATTGTCAGTTTCACCTTCAGTATATTCCCCAGTATCACCAAGTCCAACTTTCTCTCCAGAATGATAGAAATTCTGACCACCAATCGTAGGACCACTAGGGGAGCACCTGATACGACGCATATGGATTTCATTCCCAGTAGTTTCATTGTACATCTTTACCCACCCATCTCGAAGTACTCCTGTGTAATTATCATTCACATCATATCCTGCTGAAATCCAGTATGTAGCTGTTACATTGTAGAAATATCCGTCATAGTCAAAGGAATAGTGATACCCCCAATAGATTGGGTCTGAGTCAGCTGCTGTATCATCCTCAAAAAATTCAGGGTCAATGCTACAATTCCAAGGTCCTTGAGTCAGGGTGGCAATCAAACTCTCATAGAATGATGATGAACGATTTGGGAGAATGCAATGGAACCAATGTTGACCTTGTCCCTGCCAATAGTCATAGTGCAGATAGACTAAATTAAAAAGTGAAGTACAAACTTCTCCGCCTTTTGTGAAAGTTTCGTTTAGTTGAGGAATGTCGCTCCAGGTTTCAAGCACATCAAGAGGGGGATAGGTTTCAACGCTGAGTTCGGGCCATCCATTCACAGTTGTTTTCGAGGAAGAGGTCGTAGAGTACTGGTTCCATGTTATCGTTCGCATACACTTCAGTTTCTCACCATTATTTGGACTCCAATCTTCTTGCGACTGTGATATTGTGGTTACGCTGCTGTTTTCTACTGTAACAGATATTGATAGTAATACTATTAGAATAAGGATAATATTCACCCTTCCAACCAATACAATCCACTCCTACAGTTAGAGAAACTAATTGCTAGCCATATATATCTTAACAATGACGGCAAGGTTATGGGAATAGATTACTATATTGTATAGCAAGGGATCTTGGTCGCCTAGAAATTTCGTGTTGCTCCCAAAGTACTTCAGAGATGCGACCAAATGAGAGCCCCTTTTTTCTAAGGTCAATCATCAATTGTATTTCGTCTTTAGAATAGGGGGTTTTCTTAACATATTCAATTCGTGTGCATAGATTTTGCAGTTCTTCTTGGCGACTAACAGCGTGTCTAAACATGAAATCCCCAATCTTCTTAATGTCCTCTTTCGTAGTGATACGAACCTCTCCAGAGTATCCTTTCGATTGAATTCCGAGCGATTTTAGAAGTTGTCTAATTGGCTCTTGATGACTTTTAGATGATATGCCTACATACCAATTATTCGATACAAATCCATCTCCATCGGTAATCCCCTGTAGAAGTGGAACTCTCCAGGAGATGGGTACTTTGTCAATCCAATTAAGATTAATCTCAGAATGTGTCTTTGCACCTGAATCAATTCCCAATACTACCTTTCCTAAATATAGTAAGAGAGGTGATGTTGAGCTTAACCATTGTTGTAATTGAATTACGCACCCCTCTGAATTTGTGATCTCCTTATCCTTTATTCGATGCGCGAATATTCCAATCTTCCCAAGAGAATACCCAAATGCATGACATAAATCATCACACCAGCTGTATTTAGTACTAGAAACTAAACCTATGGACTGGGTTGTTGTATGAGACACTGGTGAGCCATCGGATATGTACAATCCTATGAAATACATCAATGCAGTGGATTTACTCATTCTACCAAACTTCTCCTCATACTCCTTCATCATCGGAGAATCCACTGTTTCAAGTTGATTCAATATAGTAGTAAAATCCTCTTCACCAGATATCTCTGAAGGAACTTGGATATATCTAGAAAAGGAGGAGCGACCTTTTACTGTCAGTGGCAGCCATTTGTATCCTGGTTTGAGCTCTTCGGACGGGATAGAAAGAACAATATTCAGCACTCTTGGCATAATTGAATCGCGAACCCATGAGTAAACACGTTCTTTTCTAACATTCAATCTAGATGCGATTTCAGATACTCTATTGCTCTCCTTAAGGAGATTAGGAAGCTGGAGGTATTTGCTTGCACTTTCTAAATCGTTCTCGAAGTCGCCCCATTGACGGATCTCATTTGCAAAGATGAGTTGTTCTAATCGAGTTTCTATATCATTGACACTCATCAACCCATCAAGTCTTTTACTTAATTCACTCCTAATTCGTCTACCTTCACTTACCGAGAAAATTATTCTAGGTTTCACATATTCTCTGTTGAGGGTCCTTTCATTGGACTCTGAGATTTTTTCGGATTTAGCACCTCTAAGGGGTTTGGATTCTATTCTAATTTCTTCATGATAATCATGTAAGATTGAATCACGCTCTTCTTCTGTCATTAAATTACATTCTTTTAGAAGTGAGTCACGCTCTTCAGGAGTCATCTTCTGGATATGATAATCGATAACCTCATTCGAGTCGTCGTTCTCTCTGATTTCTTTCAAAGTAAATCATCGACCTCTTCTTACTCAGTATCCATACTATTCATTCCCTGTTCCGTGATTTTTACTCATACTCCGTGTAATCAGAGTAGAAACAAAACGTTGGAGGTTCATTATCACTGATTTGTCTTCAGTTGTCTTGAAATATGATTGGAGAAAACAAAGATAGGTGTATAGACGGGCATTAATTCCCTTCAGAAATCATAGAACTTAATCCACTGGACATAAACTGATTAATAATAAAGAGGTTGAAAGAGAGATTTTCCAATCCCTCTTTCTAAACCTACTCACCGGTCCGTATCTTTATGTTATATTCTAGGTTCTGTTGTAGAAAATCTGTCTTTATATTTAGTTAGAACCTTGGGCAGCGAAGTGTACTCCATCTGGTCGTCACTTAGTCTGTGAGGCTGGAATGGACCATGTCTACGTAGATAATCAGCCATTTCCATGCCGCGCTGTCGGCTAATGTCAAAGGCGACATCATCAAACAGATCAATTGGACCAACTAACATCCCATTGGAAACTTGGAATCCTAGAGCTATAACTCTTGGTGGGCCATCAAAGCGAGTACAACGGGAGTCCTTTAAGGCCACTGGTAAAAGTGGACCTGTATGAGAACCTCTCATCCATCCAGATACAAGGTGCGGAAGGGTGAATGCTTCTAGTATTTCGCCCATGGCTGGTAGGCCAGAGTGGGCACGTACTATTGCAACAGGATCATCTTTCCCTACATACTTACCTGCTATCATATGGAGCTTGTCAGTACTAACTGAAGCTGTGACCATGCCATCAGCCCGGTAGACTTTCTTGATGGTGTATCTACCAGTACTACCAAGAAGTGCAAGGATATCGTACATCTCTTCAGGAGCTTTCATTTCAATGAAACTTGGTGTATCACTCTTGACATCCTGAATAACAAATCGGAATCCATCGTGTAGATTCGGGTCAATTACAAGACCTGCAGTATTGAATGGGTCTGCATAGATCTTGAAGATGGGTAAGTTGTATGCACCAGGGTCTGTCTTATCTGCCATGAAGACTACAATTGGTTCAGACTTGCGCTCCTCAAATGTCATCTCAGCTGAGCCGGGACCCATACCCTTCACATTGCCACTGAAAGTATCAGATAGCATGTCTTGACCCGCTGCATAGATCTTCTTCTCACGACCAAGTTCAGTACCTTTGATGAATGTGTCCCAAGCAAGCTTGTGGACTTCTTCATTGCCTTCGCCTTTGTGGTGAGTCATAATAAGTTCGAGATCGTCACCTGCATGAGTGACATGGAAGTCATTAATGATCTTCTTCTCAACACCTTCTTTCATCGACTTCCTCGCAAGATCGAGTATGAAGTCGGGAACAACTACATGACCAGCTAGTGATCCAATATCGGCTTTGATCACGCTAATGGTGGTTTCAACCATTTGCATTTCGCTCCTTCAATATATTTTTTCTTTGCAAGAGCCGAGAAAGTAGCCCCCGCTTGAGATTTTTGACTATTCTTTACCCATATAATAGTAACGCTTTGGTTCTCAATAAGCCAGAGAGCGAAAAATGTTACAAATCGAAACTAAAGACCCTTCATCATATCTTTGAGCTTCTTGGTCATTGCTAATGCATCATCCCATTCTCTCTGCCAGAGATTTCTACCAAAGATAAGACCGGTTGCACCTTGTTCTATGCAGGCCTTGGCTCTTCGAATGACTTCCTCATCGCTCATCATTCCACCACCAGAGAAGAGAACTAAGCACTTTCCAGCACTCTTGACTACTTTGCTCACACGTTCTTCATAACTCAGTTCGAGTTTATCGTATGGTGCTCTCTGCGAAGATCTCGTCTTGGGGTCATCAACTGGTACATTCAACTTGACAATATCAGCACCTAGTTCATCAGCAACTCGAGCTGCATAATCAACTGCAAAAAGGGAGTTTCGACCGCCCTTCTTGTCGATAGCCGCTCCTCGGGGATAAGCCCACATGATAATTGGCATACCGTATCGTTCTGCATCAGCTTTGACCTTTCGAAACTGTGTGAAGTCAGTATGTTGATTTGGACTACCAACATAGAGTGTGTATCCGATGGCATCAGCACCAATTCGGACTGCATCTTCTACTGATCCTGTCATTGGTGAAACTGGTTCATTTGCTGGAGGAATGCTAGTCTTACCATTGATCTTCAATACAATGGGAATTTTTCCGGCATATTTCGGAGCATATTTCTCAGCCAGACCGAGGTGTAGAGCAATTCCAGAGTAGCCTCCTTTCACTGCCAATTTGAACTGAAACTCGGGGTCTGCAGAGGGAGGATTTGGAAAGAAATCTACGGGACCATGTTCAAGACCCTGATCAATAGGGAGTATCATTAGCTTACCTTTTCCGGGTCCGTGTTCATACATCATCCTATGAAGTCGTACCCGCTTTCCCAAGTTCAAATGGTGTAAATCATCAAGTATTGCCATAATTTCCAACCTCAATCTTAGCGCATTCTGTAAACAAACTCGTTCAAGTTAAACTTACGGTTGATGCGAAAGGAACAAATCATTGTTTACTTACTGTAATAGTGTGGTTTGAATGACTGACAAAAAGGTTTCCGCGACCAGACCTGTGACTGAGGAGAGAGAGCAATATCATCTTGAAGTGAAGGAGGGAGATGTTGCAAAGTCCGTGTTGATACCTGGTGACCCGCAAAGAGTTGAGAGGATTAGCTCTCTCTGGGATTCAGCAAGGGAAGTTGCAATGCATAGACAATTTGTTACTCATACTGGGAAGTACAAGGGAGCGGACATTTCAGCTTGTTCCACAGGTATTGGGGGGCCAGGAACTGCAATAGTTATCGAAGAACTCGCCAATGTTGGAGCAGATACATTTCTTCGAGTAGGATCATGTGCCACACTGAAAGAAGATATTGAGATTGGAGATATTATCATTTCAACTGCAGCAGTCAGATTGGATGGTACGAGCAAACAGTATGTGCGTCCTGAATATCCTGCTTCAGCCTCATATGAAGTAGTGCTTGCCTTTGTAGAGGCTGCAGAAACCTTAGGATTAACCTATCATCTTGGAATTTCAGCATCAACTGATTCATTCTATCTGGGACAGTCCCGACCTGGATTTGGTGGTTACACACAGAGCATGAGTGAAACCTTGATTGAAGATTTGACTCGTGCCAATGTTGCAAACTTTGAGATGGAAGCAGCTACTCTATTC
>JABCSP010000120.1 GCA_018238825.1 Candidatus Thorarchaeota archaeon
GCATCAAAGATACCAGAGTCATAGCTGTGACACCAAACATTCTTGATGTCTGGTCCTCAGAATTAGATTTTACTGGGACCTTTTCTATTACTCCTGGTCAGATTATTGTATCGCAGAGATTTATCGATACTACGGAAGATGTCATAGGGGTTTCACTTCAGATAGACTCAGTTATTGGAGTAGATGTTCTCCGCACTCTTTACGAACCCTCGGAAACACGACCTTTTGATCCATTGCTACTAGATCGTACAATACTACACAACCTCACAATAGTCGGGATATTCGATATCACACGACCATCAGTAGTTTCACAATCATTTCCCGGTATATACCGCAACAATTGGGATCCCATGGGAATTCCAACTTCAGTTTTAGGGCTTACCGATTCAATTCTCATGCTTGGCAATGATCTTGGTGAAGAATCTGTGGATAAAATTTCTAACCTAGGTTTCTTCTCCCCTATCGGATTTGTCCGTGGTTCTGCTGAATGCTTGTTTGAAAGTGGACCTATGAGTGCAGCAGTTAACATGTTAGCTGTGAAAACACAAATTCAAGAGAGTGATGACCAGCTATCAGTTTTAGGTCTAGATAACATAGCGAGTCTTCAGACTCACATATCCACATTCATTGCAAGCCAGGTTCTGATTATTCTAGCTTTACCAATCATGGTCATGAGCTTGATGTTAACAATTTTCACTTCTGAAACATCAGTTTCTCTGAAGAAAGGTGAGGTCAGCGCTCTAAGAGCCAAGGGTGCTTCCTTCAATCAGATATTTTCAGCTTTCATATGGGAATCATTGATACTAGCAATACTCGGTCTGACACTAGGCATTGGTCTTACAATCATTATCGCTCCATTGATGGGGTCTTCGACTGGTTTACTTACTTTTGATATTGCTGCATATGGAATATTTTTGAATAAATTACGAATTCCTGTGCAATCACTGGTCTTGGCTGCAGCTATTGCGTTGTTTCTACCTGCGGCGTATCTGTTTCACGTATCCAGAAGAATCGATATCACCGAGATTGGTCAACCCACAATAAAAAATACCTATGAGATTCCTGAGGAAGTTTCTTTCAAGTACTATGCATTTGGACTAGCAGTCGTAATGGTGGTCCTTCTGGTCATGCCAATCCTAGTTCTTCCTAGTGGACAGAGTGCATTCATTGAAATCATGATTTCCACATTGATTCTCTTCGCCGCTTCATACTTGGGTTCACGAGCTATGCGGCTGGTGACTGCTGATGTGTCGGAACGAGTTACTAGTATCTTGGGTGAGAAGAAACTCTATCTTACACAGAGTTTACGTCGTCGCAAGGGGCAATTCATTCCACTGCTGGTTATTCTAACCCTTACACTTACCACAACAACAATGATGCTTATTCAAACAGCCAGCTTCAAAGACACACTCACAAATGAAGCTAACTATGCAATGGGGTCTGATGTGAGAATTTATAGTGATAATATGCCCTTTGATTGGGTTGACACACTCAATGGTTTCGCAGGTGTTGAAGCTGTAACTCCAATTGTAGAGTCCCTTTCATTTGTTGAAACTGAAGGGTTCTATGTTGAAGGGTTAGATATCGGAACGTATCGGGAAATAGGAGATTTCAAACAATCGAGCTTTGTTGGAGCTTCATCTGATGATATATTGACAACTCTAGAAGAAACATCGAACGGTATAATCATCAGCGAGTTCTATGGAACATTCTGGAATGTTTCCGTGGGAGATTCATTGGAAATTAGATGTACAGCTCAATCTGGTACTGTAGATATCGTCTTTGAGATCGTTGGTTTCATGACAAGTGCACCTGGTTTTGGAATGGCATCAACTCGAGATTTAGCTGGAATTCCATACGGTGCCTATTTCGACTTCCACCCAGGGCGAGGTGGATTTGCACTAACGAATCTCGACTTCTTCATTGATGAAACCGGATTCACTTCAACTCGAGTCTTCCTAGCTGGAATCACATCAGTGGGTGATGCCTCTGAGTTTATAGAATTCCTTGAAAATCGTCCTTGGACTGATGTCTATACAGAAGATTCTATTGAGTTCGGACCTGATACAGTCACTGGATTATTTCTAGCAGGTATTGAAGGACTCACCATGATCAGCTTCATTTTATGTGCAGCCATGGGGATTTCATCTATTGCATTGTTTTTGGGTTCTGCAGTGCTTGAACGAGAACCCGAGTATGCGTTATTCCGTGCTATTGGTGGAACGAAGAAACAAGTAGCTTCACTAGTATTCGGAGAGTTTGCAGGCAGTGTAATGGCTGCTGTATTACTGAGCTTGGCTGTGGGTTTGGTGTTTGGCTACACTGCAACATTGCTCACCTTTGGAATCTCGTCAATATGGCCGATACTAGGCAAAGTATTGACCTTTCCAGTCTATGTGATGTTCTTGACTGTGGCTCTTGAGTGCGTAGTGATGATAATCGCGTGCTATTATCCAGCACGTAGGGCAGGTAACACGAACCCTGCTGAGGTATTGAGAAATATGTGAGGTAGTTACGATGAATACAATAGAAGTAGAAGAACAACTAGACCTGTATAGTGACCTGCCAGATGATGTTGTAGTCAGTGTCAATGACTGCTACAAAATCTACAAGGCTCAGGAGCTAGAGGTTGTTGCACTTAGTGGTGTGTCCCTTCAAATTCTTGAGGGGAAGATTATGGCTGTCGTTGGTCCTTCTGGATCTGGCAAGACAACTTTAATCAACACAATAGGTGGCATCACCAAAGCAACTGTTGGCAAGGTCTACTGGGCCAATTTAAGAACTGATATCACTAAACTCAGTGAGCGAGTTCTTACAGAGGCACGACGCAATTTCATTGGGTTCCACTTCCAGCTGAATAACTTGTTACCTCACTTGAATGCCTGGCAGAATGTGGAGCTTGCTGCACGAATTGCTGGAGTCCCACGAGCAATCAGAAAAGAACGAGTTGATAGGCTCATCAAGATGGTTGGTCTGGAGGAACGGAAACGTAACAAGGCTACAACCTTGAGTGGTGGTGAGAAGTCCCGTGTTGCTATTGCTAGCGCACTTGTCAATCTCATTGATACTGAAGGGAAAGGACTCGTTTTATGTGATGAACCGACTGGCGATCTCGATCCTGAAACTGGAGAGCGAATTCTGGACCTCTTCCAAGAGCTCAATGAAACCATAGGTACGTCGTTCTTTATTGTGACACACAGTCAACAAGTTGCATCAAAGGCAGATGTTACTGTGGAGATTCGTGATGGTGTTATCTCAGGATTCCACCAAGCTGGTATCGATCTTGACGAGCTGGACACTACTCGTATTGTGCGACTCGATGATAAGCACAGATTACCGATGCCTACTGACATGCTTGATCTTGCAGGCGATCCACGTGAGTTTAAAATCACTTACGAAGATAACCGCTTCATCCTAGACCCACAGGGTACAGATGTTATAGACTCGATGCGTGCGAAGAAAGCAAGAGTTTGCAGGGTTTGCGGTTCTGAGATTCCTGGTGGAAAGTTCATCTGTTCCAACTGTGGAAGTCAGGTCACAGTATAGTTTCAAGATTATTAGCGACTCGCTTCTGGCGAGTCCTTTCTCTTGAATAATGAAACAAGCTCTTCTATACATCTCCAGTGACCCATGAGTTTTCGTATCATCCGACGTTCTCTCTTGAGAACCTTGACTCCACTAGTTTCCAGTTCTTTCTCAATGAAACTACCGATTTCTTTTCCTTCTTTGTCATAATCAGTCAGGATGAGCACCTGTCCCTTTTCTCCTACTTCAGATACAATCTTCTCAACCATATCGTATCTTGTCAACCTGGACTGAGTTTTGATTATGGGGGCTTTGACACCTAGATTTCTGAGAACCAACACATCCCTCTTGCCTTCCACAATGATGAAGATATTCTCATATTTTGAATCTAAACTTTGGATCATTTCAACTAGTTCTCGCTCGTTATCTAGCATTCTCCCCCAACGTCGCAGTTCAATAGACCGAGTTCTGTATATGTCGGCCTTTCCATGGAGTGAGTCATCATTCTTTTTGGTCAATTGATGCACCAAAGTGATTATGGTAAAATTGCTACCTTCATCGATTCCCCTTTACTCATCATTTCAAGAGCCTCATTGATATCCTTCAATGGCATCTTGTGTGAAATCAAGAGGTCTGGATCTACATCTCCCGCGATAATGAGTTGAAGTGCTTGTTCTACATGTCTTGGTTTAAGATGAAATACTCCCTTCAATGTGAGCTGCCCATAGTGAAATCTTACAGTGTCTACTTCAAACTTGGTGCCCGCAGCAGCTCCTCCAAATAGCACAGTTGTTCCAGCATCTCTGGTCATAGTTACTGCTTGTTCCCATAGTTGTGGAATACCAACAGCTTCTATGACAACATCTGCTCCCCTACCTGAGGTTTCTTCCTTCACTCGTTCAACAGGGTCCTCCTTTGTAGGGTCGATGGTGATATCTGCTCCTGCTTTTGCTGCTATATCCCGCCTTAGCGGAGCTAAATCAGAAACAATCACTGTTGATGCACCGTTCTTCTTCGCAAGCATTATCATCATTTGACCTATCGGTCCAGCTCCAATTACTACTACTGTATCCCCAAGTCTGATATTGGACTCTTCTATTCCATGAACAACACATGCTAGAGGTTCTGTGAGGGCTGCATCCCTAAAAGACAGGGAATCGGGAATTGGATGAGTGTTCCATTGAACTACGGATTCAGGAACTCGAATAAACTCTGCAAAGGCCCCATTCACAAAGGAGTCCTTCAGTTTGGCACATAGATTGGGCATATCTCTTTTACAGAAATAGCAGTTACCGCAAGGTGCAGAGTTGGTTGCTACGACACGCATTCCAATCTTGTAATTCTTCACTCCCTCTCCAACTGCTTCGATTGTTCCTGCATATTCATGACCAAATAGAGCTGGGGTGTGTTTCATTAATAGTGGATGTCCTCTCTTGTATGTCTTAACATCCGTACCACAAGTAAGAGCGGTTCCTATTTTGATAAGGAGTTCACCTGGCCCTATCTCTGGGATATCAGTTTCCTCGTAACGTACATCTCCAATATCATAGTACATAGCAGCCTGCATCTTTCGAGTCATGAACAATCAATCCCTAGGATTGCTCTAAATGCCCGTTTAAATGACTTGCTAAGGATTCGTATCTACCAAAATGTTTATTCTCTTGGTGCAAATCGCTCTTTCTGAGGCCCCACTCTATGATGATCAAGACAAAATATCCTGAGAAGATGGAGTACATCGCATACACTGAATGGGATGGAAAGACCGGTGGGACAGCTAAACTAAGGGATTCGGAATTGATTTTCGACACTCCTGAGGTCTATGGTGGAAGAGGTCAGGGATTATGTCCATATAGACTATTCATCGCTGGAGTCTTAGGGTGTATAAACAACACATTTCTCGATATCCAACGAATGTCAAATTTGGACCTAATCTCCTTCAAGCTCAGTGGAAATCTCATAGTCCAATTTGATGGTGAGGGTTATACCATCTCCAAGTTCCTAATCACAGGTGAAGTGGTAGTTGCTGAAGATGATCTCTATCTTGGCGCACGATGTATAGAGAAAGCAAAGAAATACTGTCCCCTTACCCGATCAACCAAGAATTGTATTCCCATCATTTACGAAATTGAACTGACTGGAGAAGAGCGTTAGAAGTTATCCATTAGCTCTCGAATTCTAATCATGTAAGCATCGATGTTTGTCCACTGGCCTCCCTTAAAGTACACACTCTTACAGTACTTACAGAGCCAAAACTCGTCATAGTGTTCATATGTCTGGTCCATGACCAGTCCTTTGATCCTTTCTTTGTCTTCTTTATTGATGTGTTCTAGGGCACCATTACATTTGGTACAACGAGATATTGAAGCATCTGCATATGGTTCAATTTCATATTTCAAGAAGACACTCGCCACCTCTTCATCCACTGATCCCCGAACCAACATTGTATCAACACCAGCATCAACACCACGATGGTAGAGCTCTTCGTCTGATGTCAAAAGGATTCCACCTGTATCTATTGCGATTCGAAGAAATTCGTCATCATGTATCACTGTTGAATACATTGCATCGTGTCCTGTCAACCTCAACCATGTTGCTAGCTTCCCAAGCATAGAATCGACGATGAAGGTCTTCATGCTCTCTCCCCATGTGAAAGATGTAGTTCATGCATAATCAATGAATCTCAATAATATACTGTCCATGGGCGCGGTTAAAGTTTCTGAATTCTTTCGGAGGCCTTGCGAAGAATATCAATGGTTTCAACTGGAACCCCAACACTACCTAACTCGGAATGCCCCTCATCTCCATGAGAATCACTTCCACCAGTCACTATGAGCCCAAGGTCTTCAGTCATTTTTCTGAGACCATCGACTGCATCCATCAACTCAGGTTTTCTATAACCATAGTTGACTTCAACTCCTTCTAGTCCATGCGGTTTTAACTTTCGAAGGAATTCTTCCAAATCAATATCTTCAATCAACAATGGATGTGCTATTACAGGCACGGCTCCTGATTCCCGCAAAAGCCCTATAGCTTCTATGAGTTCAATCTTCTCTCGATCTACAAATGCGGGTTTTCCGCTAGCCAAGTATTTTGTGAACGCCTCTCTAATGTCACTTACAACTCCACTATCAATCAAAATACGTGCAAGATGTGGTCTTCCAGGCGATGCGACTTCTTTCATA
>JABCSP010000121.1 GCA_018238825.1 Candidatus Thorarchaeota archaeon
CGATAGCAAACATATCCATCCTTGATATCAGCATGTCTACCTGTTCTGTTAGGTTATCCTTATTGACATTCATGACTTCATTAGGACTTGTTCCTAGATGTGTGTGAATATCGGTAGTCATCCTAGCGCCTCGCTGTTGAATATTCAAGTGGATAATTCCTTTTCAGTTAATTTAGGATGGGTCTAATTCGTTTCAACACTACCTCTATATGGTAATTCAAACTCCTTCTTAGTGAGAACCTTGATAGATGAGAAAGATGAGAGACACATCACCTTGGCGAAGCGATTACGTCAAATCGCTCAAGATATTGAAAAGGACCGTTTCATGTTAATGGAGTACTTGGGTCCAGTTGTTGACGGATGTCGTGCAGCTTTGAATGTTGGTGCTGACCGTGCACAGACATTGACTGAAATCTCTGAGCGTGAGTTTGAGAAATACATGAGCACAACAGACGACTCGTTCAAGGATATTGGTATCTGTTTTAGAACTACAGATACTGATGAAGAAGTATCGATTGTATTTAACAAGGGTATGCCAAAAGTGTTTGATGAATGTACAGAATCAAATGTAGTAATTCTTGGCAAGCTCGACATCCTTCTTACATCTCTTGATAGCGACTCAAAGATTTCGCCTCTCGATTTACTGGGTTCAGAGATTACGATTGAGGGTGAGGATTCATTGGATATTGTTGAAGGGTTGGGATTGTTATGCTATCCTTCACTTTTGCGTGTTGCTCGTTCTGGTATTGATCCGTCATCAATTCTATCAGAAGATGCTGACACAGTCATTATGGCTACAGCTTCTGATCTTGTTGCGAAGATGATTCGAAAATGGATCGACATTCAACTTGCTGATGATGATTAAAGACCATGGTAGGGGAAAATTAGCTCTTTCACTCTTCTAATCGTTCTATCAAGGTCAAGGGAAACTTCCTCTGGTGAGAAGTACAATTGCACAATATCCTCTTCATCACGAATCTTCTCTGGATATTTTGAGAAACCCATAGACTCGCACGCTGTCTTGAATTCCTCCGGGATCTTCTCAGGGATCTTCTCATCCAAGATCACTGCTAGAAATATAGTCCATAACCTTGCAACATTGACTGGATGGTAGCCACCTCCACCAACAGCAAGCCATCCAATTTTGCACAAGTCAGAAGAGAGGTCTCTTAGACTATTAAGGACTGTTTCATATCCATGTGATGTATATGCGAGATGAGCAAGTGGGTCCATATAGTGACCATCAACACCAAGCTGTGTAACAAGTAAATCTGGCTTGAATGATTCAATGAGAGGCGTCACAATCTCGTCATGAATCTTAATCAACTCAAGACTCCCAGCGCCAGGGATGACTGGTACATTCACGGCATATCCAGTGCCCTCCGCTCCACCTGTTTCATAGACAAAGCCTGTTCCTGGAAAGAGTGTTTTTCCAGTCTGATGAATTGAGATAGTCATAACATCCTTAGACCTGTAGAACGCATTCTGAACACCGTCTCCGTGATGAGCGTCGATATCAAGGTAAAGGACCTTACAGTCTTTCTTCTTCTGAAGGTGGTTGATTGCAATTGCTACGTCATTGAAAATACAGAAACCTGAAGCGGCACTTCGATGTGCATGATGTAACCCTCCAGATATACAGAATGCGTTAGATGCTCCATCAATTATGCGCTTCATTGCATTCAATGTAGCTCCAACGTATTTTGCTCCGGTTTCGTATATCTTTGGAAAAATTGGGTTGTCAGGTGTTCCTATTCCGTGTTGAAAATCTGAAGATAACTCCTCTCCGCATTTCTGAACAGAATCAATGAATTCTACTGAATGAAAGAGCTCGAGGTCTGTTCTGGTTGCAGGTGTCGGTTCAATTACATTCACCTTGTCTAAGAGTCCAAGCTGCTCAGAGAGAAGATATGTCAATTTCAATCTTTCAGGTTTTAGAGGATGTTCTTGACTGAACTCGTAATCGAGAAGTGTGTCAGAATAGGGATATACTAGTTTACCTCTCATCCTTTGATGCTTCCATACAGGGCTACATATTCCTTTCGTTTGAAAGTTATCAGTACCATTCAATCGTACCGGGGGGCTTAGATGTTAAATCGTATACCACTCGATTGATACCTTCCACCTCATTAGCAATTCTGGATGCAGCTAGGAGTAGCACTTCCCATGGGGGAGTACTGACAGATGCTGTCATTGCGTCTAAACTTTCGACCATCCTAATGACTACTGCTTGATCGTAGGTTCTTTCATCGCCCATAACTCCGACAGTTCGCACTGGAAGTAGAACACAGAATGACTGCCAAATATCTGGGTAGAATGATTCGTTTTCAATAACTTCCTGTAATATTGAATCTGCATGACGGAGAATGGCTAACTGATCGCGAGTTATTGGGCCACTGATTCTGATTGCTAATGATGGACCCGGGAAGGGTTGTCGTGTTATCATATGCTTTGGAATACCAATTTTGAAACCTACCTGTCTTACTTCATCTTTGTATAGGTCTCTTAATGGTTCTACCAGTTTCAATTTCATCCAATCTGGTAGTCTTACGTTGTGATGGCTTTTGATTACTGCAGTGGCTTTACCAGTTACTGCACTTTCAACTCTGTCCGGGTAGATTGTACCTTGCCCTAAGAATTCGAACTTTCCATATTCATTCTCTAGTTCCTTTGCTTTCCGTTCAAAGACCTCAATGAATTTGTCCGCAATGATTTTCCTTTTTTCCTCAGGTTCCTCTATCCCCTCTAGCGCATCAATAAACTCATCCGCAGCGTCAATAGCAACGAAATGCTCGAAACCCATATCATTGAATGCCTCAACAACTTCATCTCTTTCTCCTTTTCTAAGAAGCCCATTGTCTACAAAAACACAGTAAAGACGTGAGCCAATAGCTTGCCTAATTAAATAGGCCACTACCGTAGAGTCAACGCCTCCACTTGTTCCCAATAACACTCGTGATTCACCAACAGTATCATTCACATACTCGATGATGTCTCCAATCTGGTTCTCAGGTTTCCAATCTTTTTTGTAATCACAGATGTCACGTAGAAATGCTTGAAGAATTGTGAGTCCATTTGGTGTATGAGTTACTTCAGGATGAAATTGGACTCCAATAATTGAATTATCTGAGCTCGCAAAAGCAGCAATCCTTCTGTTTCCACTAATGACCAATGCTTTCATTCCATCAGGAAGTTTATTGACCTCATCGCTGTGACTCATCCAGACTTGTTGTTTCTTTTGAAGCCCATCTACTAGAACCGATGAATCAACAACTTCAACATCTGTTTGACCGTATTCTGGATTTCCTCCATGATCAAGGGTACCTCCAAAATGAACAGCAAGAAGCTGGTGTCCAAAGCATATCCCAAGGACTTTGATATTTTGAGCAGTGATTGTTTCTAGATTATCTGAGAATGCAGAACCGAAGTCATCACCTGTAACTGATCGGGGACCCCCTGAAAGAATTACGCCATTAACGCCATTGAGAAGTTCATCATCAAGAAGAGTATCTTGGGGAATTATTACTGCAAATACACCCAATTCTCTACAACGTCTGGAAATCAGATGTGTATATTGCCCTCCATAGTCAATGACCAGAACTCGTTCACTTGCTGTTACTTTAGGTTCCTCCCTTTATTGCGCTATATCTGATCTGAACCGTACTTTCCCTTTGATACGTGATGCGTTAGCATAAGCTATTTCCCTAGCTTGAGCAACAGTATCAGCTTTGCCGAGGACTCCAATTGCTCTACTACCGGTTGTCAGAATTTGACCATCTTTCTCGTATACTGACGCATGGTACAATTCTGCAGTGGTTGCAACACTTAGGTCCAATGGACTATCCTTCACTACATCTGGACCGGGATATCCTTCTGGTACAACGTATACGCATACGGTTGCTATATTCTCAAATTGTACCTGTCCAAGATTTCCATCAATAATTCCTTGACATATTTCATCCATTGATGTTGAAAGCACTGATAAAACATTCATTGCTTCGGGGTCGCCAAATCGGGCGTTGAACTCAATTACTTTGATTCCAGAGTCTGTTTTCATAAATTGACCATAGAGAATTCCTTTGTACATTGAACCTGATTTTTTCTTTATTCCGAGTAGAGTTGCATTCATGATTGCTTTAGCAATCTCCAGGTCTTCAGGTGTAACATATGGTAGAGCATGGTCCGGTGTAGAAAATGATCCCATAGATCCTGTATTCGGTCCTGTGTCACCATCATATGCTCGTTTGTAGTCTCTCACCAGGGGCATAAATTCCAGACGAATTCCGTCTGAAAATGCTTGCAAGGTAAACTCAGTGCCCTGTAACTTCTCTTCTAGCACAACGACTCCTGTAGTATGGAGAAGGTCAATTGCGTAGCGTTCCAATTCGTCGCGTGAATTGAGATGCTCGCCAAATATTTTAACTCCCTTTCCACCGGTGAGCCCATTTGGTTTTACAACCATATTTTCTACACCAATTTTCTTCTCGAATCTTCGAAGGTCGTCAAGACTTCTAGCTACTTTGAATTTTGGATTAGCCTTAGGTGTGGTTTGGTCAATTATTATCCGCGCAAAGGACTTGCTTGTTTCAATCATAGCTGCTGCCTTGCTCGGTGCAATACAAGGCACTCCCTGAGATGTAACGAAGTCTGAAACTCCTGCATCTAGTGGTGCTTCTGGCCCGATGATTGCATAATCAAACCCATGTAGATCCGGAAGCTTCCTAATTTTAGTTGTTGAACCAATTGTGAATTCTTTGCAGAGTTTAGCAATTCCTGGATTTTTTCTATCCATATGTGCATGAATCTCCACATCTGAGCGAGTCAGTGCCATGGCAATTGCATGCTCTCTAGCGCTACTTCCGATGAGCAATACTTTTGTCATTCAATCCTAACCTCATACGATTTTATTTTAACTACTCCTTTCTTTGACTTCTCGATAACTCCTAGTCGATATGCTCTATCATTTCTTGAAAGGGCTGATAATGCTTGATCGACCTGTGATGAAGGAACAACAACTACCAGTCCAATTCCCATGTTGAAAGTCGTAAACATTTCCTGCCAGTTAATATCGCCAGTTGTTTTAATTAATTCGAAAACTGGTGGAATCTCTGGGAGATCTTCTATTGAAAATATGAACTGACCCAGCCTCAGGATTTTCCGGAAACCTGAACCAGTGATATGAGCAAGACCTTTGATATCGACTCCCGCTTCCTTGAGGTCCTTGAAGTGTTTAACGTAAACTCGCGTAGGACGGAGCAGCTCATCACCAAGAGTTACATTCCAATCGAGTTTGTCATTTATGCTGAATTTAGAGAAGAGGACTTTTCGAGCAAGGGTGAATCCATTAGAATGGATACCATTTGATGCAACTCCAAGAATTACATCTCCAGGTTGGATACTCGACCCGTCGAAGAGCTCGTCTGGTTTTGCAATTCCTACTGCTGTACCTGCAAGATCTAGACCTGGCCCATTCATTCCTCGAATCATATCCGGAAGGATTGCTGTTTCTCCGCCCAGTATTGGCATCTCAGACTCAACGCATGCGCTGAGGAGACCTTTACCAATCCCATCAATGATCTCTACTGGAAGTGGTTCTTCTGAAGCAAGATAATCAACAAAGCCCACAGGAGTTGCACCTATACAGATCAGATCATTCACATTCATTGCAACACAATCTACTCCAATGGTGTCATACTTTCCAGCCATTTCCGCGACTAAGACCTTGCTACCTACTCCATCAGTTGACATGGCTAAACAGAGATCGTCGGAGATTTTGACAGTATTCGCATAATGGCCATAATCCTGCATCACTTCTCCCTGCTTGAAAGATTCTCTAACATACTTACCTAAGGCCTCTAAACCTTTTGAAACGAGGGTTTCATCGACACCTGCTTCTGCATATGTTTTCGGGACTTTGCTAATTTGCTTTGAAATCCCCAGTATACGAGCGGCAAGGTGTGCAGCATTCTGACCGTTATCGATACCAACTGTGGCCACAGGAACACCCTTTGGCATCTGCATGATTGCTAGAAGAGCATCAAGGCCATCGAGAGCCACATTGACAGGAACTCCAATCACAGGCTTATCTGTATGTGATGCCACAACACCCGGAAGGGCTGCAGCAAGTCCTGCAATTGCAATCATTACTTTTGCTTCACTACTTGTGACAATGAATTTTACCCTGTCAGGGTCTCTGTGTGCAGATGCATATGCAATATCATAACTGATTTTGAGATCATCAAGAACCGTGGTTGTCTTCTTGACAATTGCTTCATCACTCTTGCTTCCTGCAATGATTAAAACTTCCGCCATATTTGAATCACTCCATGTATTGTTTCAAGCCATTCGAAAACACTTCTCGTGCTTCATCCATAGAAAGTGAAAATGCTCCAAAGTCCGCAACAGGATCTTTGACAGTGAGACCGAGTTCACAGACTGACGATCCATGTTTTTCGACAATCTCCAAAAATTCTGCCTGATTGCTTTCTGTAACTTCTGCCAAGTATCTTCCTGAGGTTTCTGAGTAGAGTTTCTGTGCTAAACTGTTTGCAGTCCCGGGAATGTAGTCCAGATTTAGCTTGAAGCCATATTCACTTCTAAGAGCCATCTTCATCAATCCTGTTCCAATGCCGCCTCTTCCCACGTTATTGCATGAACGAATCAGTCCATTCTGGTGCGCTTCAAGT
>JABCSP010000011.1 GCA_018238825.1 Candidatus Thorarchaeota archaeon
AAAGGGGAGCATAAGCCCCCTTCTTGAAATTAAAACTATGGCTGTTTCTCTTGGCGGTATGGGAGGTTTTCCGGCCCAAAGAGTTCTCTTGCTTGGACAACCAGTTGGATGTGTGCACCGCCTTCTGCACCTACAGTGTATGATCGAACACCTCTGTACGCAGCCTCAAGCGGACACTCCGTGGTGTATCCAAATGCGCCGTGCCAGGTTTGGCTGATGGTTATCGCATCAAGAGCGTCATGAGGCGCCCTATACTTTGCAGCTGCTGTCCATTGGGCTATGTCGAGTTTCGTGTATTTTGGATCCTTTTCACGATAGTGCTTGTCCATTATGGAAGCTGCCTTGTATGTCAACAGTGCATCTGCTTGAAGTGCCATCCAAGCTTTGACTCCCTCGAACTGAATGCCTTCAAATGCTGCAAGTGGTCTACCGAACTGCTTGCGTTGCTTGACATAGTCAATACCAATGTCCAGGCTTGCCTCCGCTGAACCCAAACAGGTAGCAGCTATTAAGACCCTCGCTGTGGAAAATCCTTCCATTGCATGGTAGAATCCTTTCCCGTGCTCGCCAATCAAGTAGTGCTTGGGAATCTCAACATTCTCGATGTTGAAGCCTCCGGTGGAAACTCCCATTCGTCCCATATCCTCGAACAGAGTTGTGGTGATGCCTGGATGCAGACCATCGCCCATGTTCAATGGGAGGATGAAAGCATCGAAAGCCTTGTGGTTTCCCTTTGGATCAGACTTGCCTAGGGTCCAGTAGACGCCACCGTACTTCTCAGTTTCTGCGATACCGCTGATGTATACCTTCTCACCGTTGACGACATAACCATCGCCCTTGGGTTTGATGATAGTCTTGGTTGAGTTAACCAAGTCTGATCCACCAGTTGGCTCAGTAGTGGCGATACCAAAGAATAGGTCTCCCTTTGTAACCCTCGGAAGAAGCTCACTCTTTGCCTCGTGAGTGCCGTACATATCGAAGATAAATCCCCAAGATGCCTCTACAAGGTACATTACTGGTAGAGCAATAGATAGGTCTGCCTTAGCAAGTTCTTCTGCAGCAATGCATGCCATGGTCATTGAAATGCCCGCACCTCCGTATTCCTCAGAAACGGTTGGAGCCCAAAGCTGCATATCTGCCATCTTCTTAATGAGATCTCTAGGAATCTCATGATTCTTATCATAATCCCGCCAGACAGGAGCGACGTGTTTCTGAGCGAATTCACGCACTGCCTCGCGGAACATTTTTTCTTCGTCCGACTCTTCAAAGTTCATTATATATTACCTCTTGTTTTGAGTCATGCCTGTGGGTCGGAGAGGGAAGTGCCTTGCTTATAGGTAATTCGCATTAGGTTGGACTCTGTTTTCATGTCATGGGATTACAAACTGGACAGTTGTAAGTTTGGCTAAGATTAACTAACAAAGCAATCGTTTATTTGATGATTTTACCTATGTGTCAGGGACGTATTGCTACGTCCAGTTAACTAGAACGGGAAACAGAACATCATGGAAATTAAGAAGCGTAGTGGTTCGACTGAAGTGTTCATGCCTGAGAAGGTTGTTGTCAGCGCTGTGAAGTGTGGATGCCCATACAACACTGCACGTGAGATTGCAAGTTCTCTCTCTTCGAGAACAGAGGCAGTCATGGAGAGCACAGAGATTAGGAAGTATGTGCTTTCAGAACTTCGTTCGAAAGGTCAATCTTCAGCTGCTGATTCATGGGAATCTTATGACAAAGAGAAGAAGAAGTGATGAATCCATTCACATGAATTTGCACACACTTTGAAGTTGAAATGGAAGACAAGTCAGGACCTCAGCATTTGCGGTATCACTAAAGGTGATTAATTGGTAACTATTTTTCAGATGATTTGATATACCTTCTCAGTATGAGAGTTGTTCCAAGACTCTAGAAGAGTTGTGCTAACCCTTCACCTACCGCCTCAAGTCCATGCAAGAGACCTGGTGCTACGACCGACTTTGTTTTTTCACGCAGCAATCCGAAAAGCAATCCTCCCACAAAGGTGAAGCTGCCCCACCACCAGGCAAGATTGAAGTCTCCGTACCATATGTTTGCAGTGTTCAGCATATGCGTTATTGAGAAGATGGCCGCCGTGATGAAGAGTCCTGCACCGAACTTGATTCCTTTCCACTCGTAGGGTCGTCCAAATGCAATCTGGACTGGATGTACCGTTCATTGTTAGTTGCACGATCTTGGACACCAGAGTGAAGTGCTCCCAGGAGCGGCACTGGGAATGACTCTGTGAGGTCATTTTGTGTCTGATTAACCTCAGTATCTTATTCCCCGACTTGTGTATTTAAGGACCTATTGAGTTATCCAAAGAAAGTCCAACTTTGTCCCATTTTATTGTAGCTGTTTACTACCCTACGGAATGACAACTTATAGGACTCGACTCGAACGGATTGACAAGCATCTCGGGATATTTCAGGAATACCGTGATAGCATCCAATGACTATTTGAGCAATCTACACCGCCATGAGGATGAAGGCGAAGATGACCACATCTGGTAAGAAGTGGACCAGCCAAGCCCAGAAGAAGCCCTTTGTTTCAAGCATGCTTTTTCCAAGGAACCAACCTAGGAATCCCGCAAGAAGGATACCAAGCACTCCACTCGGATATCCGTAGAAATGACCAAGTCCAAAATAGAATGTGGTAAGCAAGAGTGCTTGTTCCTTTCCAATCCTATCCCAGAGAACTGAGAGTGGTGCAGCTCGTAGAGTGAATTCCTCATTGAACGCATTCATGGTTGCTATGACCATAGCTACTGGGATCACAACCAATAAACTGGGTATTGGGCCTGCAGGTTGTTCCCAATTTCCAAGGAGAATGATGAAGGATACTACGGTGAAAATCACTGCGAAAATGGTACCTATCTTTGGCCATGAATCAGATTCTTTGCTTCCAATTAATTTTGAGGGTTCCACTGGTGCTCGGATGTCCCCTTTGATAAGGAAGAAATCTGACCTTCTCAGTCCCCTGACCAAGAGGAGCAATAGAACAAATAACGCAGGAGTGAGCCTCAAGACATGAATCATGACTGCTGAGAGCATCACTGGTAGTGAACCTGTCCAATCTATCCAGAATGCACTGTCACGAATATAGGGAATCAATCCAAAGTTCCAGCCAGCTCCGTATCCAAGAAGAAAGATCGAGAGTAGAATGAGAACAAATTCACGAAGTGGTCTGAGATTTTGAGCTATGAGAGTCGCGGAGAGAATCAGAAATAGACCAGCTACGTGTACCCATGGCCACCACACTGGTTCTCCCGGTCCGATCTCCCGCCATAGAATGATAGCTAAATTGCTTGTTAGAATAACTGCAATCCAAGCTGTAGCAAGGATATTTCTCCGTGATGGTTCAGAATAGTCCTCCATGACATTCAAGTCCTCCCAAACGATTATCAATTCGAAATTTGATAAACTTTTGACCTTTTTGATTTCAGTACTTTCTAATCTTGAGTGAAAGATTTTAGAACCCCAATCTTTGGTCAACCTCATAAGGAGATTCAATAATTCTGGTGATTAATGGTGATCTGGGATGTTCAAGAAAACCATCGACTACGATAAGGTTTCAAAGGTGTACGATAAAGTAAGAGAGGGGAATCCAGAGATGGTACACCAGATTCTCGATGGGGTTTCATTGTCAGATTCATCACTGGTCTTAGACGTAGGGTGTGGTACGGGAAACAACACACTACTCTTGGCTTCTATAGTCCAAGCTAATGTAATTGGTCTTGACGTATCACAGGGAATGCTTCAGAAGGCATATGAAAAACAAAGCCAGATTCTTTTTGTGCAAGCTCCTGCAGACTGCATCCCATTTGCTACTGAATCTGTTGATTTTGTCTTCATGACTGAAGTACTTCATCATCTTCCTGATATCCCTACAACTATTCATGAAATTTGTAGGATATTGAAAAGATCAGGATCGTTCTGCATTGTAACACAGTCCCATAAACAGATAGACCGACGAATGACCTCACGATTCTTTCCTGCATCTGCTGCAGTGGATAAGGAACGCTATCCTGACATTGATGTAATTGAAGGCCTGCTTTTCAAAGCTGGTTTCAGTGGTGTGAATCTGAAGGAGTATACATACAGTCCAGTTCGACTTGGTGTTGAATATCTTGAAACGGTGACAAACCGTGGATTTTCAATGCTTCATAAAATAAGCAATGATGACTACGAGAAGGGTCTCGAAGATCTCAAAGTCGCATTTCAGCAAAATGAGGTGTTGATGTACTCTGCAGACTATTCATTCGTCTGGGCTACGAAGTAGTCATGGTTTTACTACAATAGTGATTGTGCACGAACTTTCCACTTCAAATCGAAACAGTATATCGATCTTCAGAGTTGTTCCGCCCGCCTTCAATGCTTTGAAGAACCATTTACATCGCTCTGCATCCCCACCAGTCCAACCTGGTTTCTTCATATGCTCTGGATGAAGGTACTCAGCCTCTTCACCTGTGTGGGTAATGATTGAATCATCCTCAATATTGAATTCAGCATCTTCTCCAACAGACCCATGTCGATGAAATTGATAGTAGAACTTGTCACCTACAGATATTTTCAGAACTGTATCATCATCGCCTTTACACTCAATTCTGGGAATCTCATCTTTTGGAGGTTTCACGTTTCGTTTCTCCTAGCTTTTGGACTACTGGTTTCTTAGCTCTGTAACCTTGGTATACTATAATGGCAACGATGAGACCAACCGTAGTTGCAATTAAAATGACAAGGAGAGTAGACATCTGAAGACCTTCTTCAACAACCGTTGGCATTCCTGGATGCCAATTGACTAGAATGATATCTATCAGGTCATTACCCAAAGTAGAACGTCTTTGTCTCATATAATTCAGTGTGCCATTTTCTTTCTCATAGCGTATCTCAACGGTTATGCTGATAACACTACCATCTGGCGCTTGGTATGAACCAGTACCTATAGTTCCCCATTCATCTGTTGTATCAATGAGTGTGATTCCCTCGAGTCCCGTGATGTTGGAAATCTCATTGATAAATTCCCAATCACCAATCGGGATTACAAAATCCAATAGTCCCGCCATGATTGGTACTGAATCATTAGCTCTCTCAAGTTCACATGTTGCTTTTGGCATCTGTGAAGATTCATTGATTAGGCTTGGAATTTCATCAAGTCCTGTAACTCTTAGTGTGGTTTTTTCTCCAACAATCATGGATGGTACATACGGCATATCTGCAGCTACGATTTGTACATAGCTTGGGTCTGCAAAATATGCTCTCTGCAGTACGTAGGTGAATTCTTCATCAACATCCACTCCCCACTCTAGATTATTTGCTTGAGCCTCTGCTGTTAATGCGACTGATGAGCAAATCAAAATCAGCACGAGGGTCAATGTACGGAATTTCAGTTTCAACCTTGTTCACCTGTGAAACTCACTATCAATATTCATCATAAATAAGCTATTCATCAGAGAATTTCTAGAAACTCATCAATATGTTCAACCACAACGACATCGGTTGTTACTTTGTCGACTTCATGAGGATCTATCCATGTCAGAAGAACAGGAAGCATCTCAGCTCGTGTAGCGGCAACACAGTCGTATTCTACAATATTTCCCACATATGCACATTTTCGCGGATTCACGCCGAGTTCTTCTGCAACTTGAAGAAGCATGTAAGGTGAAGGCTTGGCATATCCTGGTACTGCGGTGTACTCAATGCTCTCAAATAATTGATGAATTGAATCTGCCTTCATCGATTTTGTAGGATCAGTGAATCTATTTGATGCAATTCCCAGCTTGAAACCTCTCTTCAATAGTTCTTGAAGTGTATCCAGAACGCCATCGATGAGTTTTGGTTCAACGCCTTCTAAGAACTTCTCCCATTTTTCTTGATAGCGTTCTGCAAGATTTTCAACGCCATCCTTGATTCCAAGTCCTTTCAGGAGGATAATACCATATTCGACCCATTCGTTCACGCTTGGATTCCAGTGTATGTGAACATTGTTCTTAATCATATGAGTCCAAAGCCAATCGTTTGCATCCACTAGGGCTTCTTTGATGTGGTCATCAGAAAGTCCCACTGATTCGTCAACACCTGAATCTATCATGAACTGTCTTGTTAGACTGCACATGTCAGAAGCTGGATGGTATAGTGTTCCCCCCAAATCAAAAATTAGTGCCTCAATTCCTTTGATATTCATTGTAAGGAGATAGCAAACTCAAATGCACTTGTATCCTTCGTCTGCGATATCTCAACGCTTTTGAGTAAGCAACTCTATTTCGAGTCTGAATAGCCATGGAGAACTCTGATGATTCCTTAGAAAGTGTAGAAGCATATCTACGCGAAAATCCGCAGGATGCCACTGCATGGAATGTGAAGGGTGTTTTCCATGCACAAAGAGAGGAATTTGGTGACGCACTTCGCGCTCTTGACCAAGCGATTCAGCTTGATTCTGAAATTGCTGCAGCACATTCCAATAGGGGGCGAGTTCTACTCACACTTGGCTCCGAGAAAGCAAGCGAAGCCCTCAAGTCATTCGATAGAGCTTTAAAACTCAAACCTGATGAAATTGACACACTGAGAGATAAGGCACTGGCTCTAAGAGCACTGGGTAGAGCTGAGGATGAGCTTGAGATTTATACAAAAATGAGCCAACTCAACAAAGAAGAATGGAGTATCTGGCTCCGACTAGGCGATATTCAACTGGAGGTTGGTGATTTCAGAAGTGCTATCTCTAGCTACGATAAATCATTGGAACTCAAGGATGATCTAGTCCCTGCATATATCAGAAGAGCCATTGCACTCGCTTTTGATACGCAATCCGATAAGGCTCTAAAATCTGCAGAAACCGCAACAAAGTTGGACCCCAATAATCCTGAAGCCTGGCTCATCCGTGGTGATGTAAATCTGCGAGCAGGCAAACACAAGGCTGCTATGAAGTCGTTGAAGAAAGCCTCAGAGTTAGACCCGACTGATGCTAGCGTTGAAAACACAATGGGAATGGTATGTTACAAAGATGGGAAATTATCCGATGCAACAAAACATCTCAAGCGTGCAATCATTAGACGAAAGAAATATCCTACAGCTATGCGTAATCTTGGTCTCATACTAATGGAGCAAGAGAAGTGGGAGGCGGCTAGCAAGGTCTTTACTGACCTCACTGCTATTGTGAAGAATGACCCTGATGCCTTTGATGCAAAAGCCACAGCATTCGCAAGACTGGATGACTTCTGCAATGCAGAGGAAGCCTGGGAAAAGGCTCGTAAACTATACAAGAAAAAACGGGAAAAGAAAGAGGCTGAACGAGTCAGTATGCTTGGGCGAGCTGCAAGAATAAACTGTCACAGAATAAAGAAAGCAACAAAGGCAGCACGAGATAAAGAAAAGATGACCAGAACTTTCTCAGACCGTAAGAAGAAGAAAAAGAAGCGCTAGTTTCATTGGTCTACTTTATCGAACAGAATCGACTTTAGAAAGTGGTCTATACCAAACCGCTCCTTTGTCAACTCAAGATACCACGGACCATCAAGACCAAGTGATTCTTGAATCTCTTTAATAGATTTTCCAGCTTCGTGTAGAACAAGGGCCTCTTTTTGGATCATGTTAATGTAATCAATGCGAATCTGGATATGTTCTCGTGGTGAATCAATAGGACCTCTATGAGAGTCGAAGAGGATTTCGATATCCATATCTCGAATCTTTTCCATTGTTGCAACCATCAGAGGGATGTTCTCTTCAGGCATTGACATTCTCTTCTTTGATGGTAAGGGAATCGCATCGAAGGAGAAGAACCAACGTTTCTCAGGTTCATAAAAGCCTACCATATCTGCTGCATGACCAGGTAAGGGCAACACCTCGAAGGAAAGGTTTCCGACTGAGAACGTATCTGGCATAATCGTGACTTCCGATACAGGTTTAGGTTGCCCCCACACATAATCAAAGAATTCCCCGATTTTTTGAGGGGCTATCAACTCCTTTCGGGTCATTTCATTTGCATAGATTTGCGTAACACCATCATCAAAGGCGTATAAACTACCAACATGGTCTTCGTGTGAGTGGGATACGTAAACATGATTGATCTCATTCTTACTGGCAAACTCTCGAATTTCATCGATGGCATTTCCACATCCTGCATCAAACAAAGTATCTCTGACAAGATATGCATAGACGAACATTATCGCTTTACCGTCACGTTCAGTTGCAGTTTTGATACAAGTAATGTCATCATTGTATGGAATAATCTCAATCATCATGATTCGCCTGCAAGAATTCTACATTTGTAATTCGTCACTATAATAATGCGTCTACGCGCCGCATTTTATTTAGAATCCTACGGATTTATAACACCCCATTGAAACACACTCTTTGTGGGATGAGTAATCCCAACCGCGCAGGGAGGAATACGTCTTGAAACCAAAAAGAGTCAGTATGTTTCTATTTCTTTCTTTCTTAATGATAAGTGTCATATTCACATCATCTGTAACGGCTGCAAAGCCTCCGGGTGACACTACGCCGCCCGTTGTAACAATTACCAATCCCTCTGAGGGAGCAACCGTTTCTGGTTTGGTAATCATCACTTTCACTGCAACTGATGAAAATTCAATTGTGGGGTTTGAAATTCTGATAGATGGTATTGTAAAATCCACTACTCTATCCTATGATTGGGACACTACTGGTGAAACCAATGCGCCTCATACGATTACATGTCGTGCAAAGGACAACTCCAAGAATTGGGGCGAAAGTATAATCTCTGTAACAGTGGATAACGGTGACCCAACTCCAGTCGATGATGCTTTCAAAGTCATGAGCTATAACATAGAAGCTTCTGGAACAAACTCAGACTGGAAACAGGTCGTGAAGGAAGAAAATCCTGACATCCTAGTTCTAGTAGAAACCGGAACTTGGGATGACAACGGAAATTACATCCTAAACCAAGCTGTTGATGAATTCAACACCTATTTCGTTAACGAGCTTCCCTATACTGGATACTGTGCTGATGCTATCACATATTCGACGAGTGGAGAGGCAATTCTAAGTCGCTTTCCAATCATAACATTCAACCAGCTACTAGTCGTACCACTTGATGATAGTTCGGATTATGATGTCACACACGATTTTGTAGAGGCTGTGGTTGATATTGATGGAACTGATGTTCACATTTTTGGGGCTCATCTCAAAGCCATGTCTGGTGCTGACAATGAAAACCGAAGAGAGCGAGAAACTGAGGGAATTATCAACTATATGGACAATCTCGGTAATGTGCCTATAATGTACCTGGGTGATCTCAATACATTTTCACCTGATGATACTGGTGATTTAGCTCCATTGGGTGATTTAGGATATGGTCCAATGACCATGAAATTATATCCCGATGATGCTACCTATGGTCAGTACTCATCTACTGTGCACACATTCACAGACGTTTTCAGAACCTTGAATCCAATAGACCCTGGCCATACCTATGGTCATCAGGATGCTCAGTACTCCTCACGCATCGACTACATCGTTGTGAACTCATACTTTGTTGAAAAATTAGTCAATTCCACATGTGGTGATACTCTTACCGCAAATACCGGCTCAGATCACTACTCAGTTGATATGTTCGTTGCTTGGAATTCATCTACTGAACCTGATACAATACCCCCTGCACAGGTGACAGGTCTCAGTGCAACTACAATCAGTATGTCCCAGATTGATTTGGCTTGGGATGCTAATACTGAACCAGACCTTTCTCATTATAGGGTATATCGTGATAGTGCACTAATTGCACAGGTAAGTGGGACCTCCTATAGCAATGTGGGCCTAGATCCAAATACTATGTACACTTACGAAGTATCGGCTATAGACACCAGCATCAATGAGGGATTGAAATCTGATTCTGCATCGGCTACGACAAATGATGGCGGCAGTGCTGATCTTGTAGTGATTAACGAGTTTCTGCCTGATCCATATGTTGTCTATACTGAAGAATGGGTTGAACTCTATAATCCTCAATCTCTTGAAGCTGATTTGTCAGGTTATGTTTTGGATGATATAACCGGAGGCGGTACTAACCCATACACAATCCCCGCTGGAACAGTTATTCCTGGACATGGGTTTGTTGTCCTTTGGCAGGGTGCCACTGGAGTTGGACTCAACAATGCTGGAGATACAGTTAACCTTCTGAAACCAGATGGATCAACCGTGATTGATTCGTACTCCTATCCTACATCCATAGACGATATCAGCTATGGTAGAGAAATCGATGGATCCTCGACATGGACCACATTTAGTACACCAACTCCCGGTGAGACAAATGGTGGAACTGTAAACAATGGTGACTCGGTTTTGATCAACGAGTTCTTGCCAGACCCATATGTGTTGTACTCAGAAGAGTGGATTGAACTCTATAATCCACTGAGTGTTGTTGTCGATATCTCTGGATATGTTCTAGACGACCTTACATCAGGTGGCACAAATCCCTATACCATTCCTGAAGGAACTACTATCCCTGCCCTTGGTTACGTTGTTTTCTATCAAAGCATCACCAATATTGGATTGAATAACGATGGTGACACAGTCAACTATCTCAAACCAGATGGTGTGACAGTCCTCGATTCATACTCATATGGTAGCTCGACAAATGACATCAGCTATGGTAGAGAAACCGATGGGTCTTCTACTTGGACAACCTTCACAACTCCAACTCCAGATGCTTCAAATGGAGGAACTGTTACTCCTACTCAGGTTCACGTTGGTAGTATCAGTTTTTCAACATGGCTCTCTGGGAATGGAAGAACTGAGTATCTGGATATCACAGTTAGAGTTGTAGACGACCTTGATGTTCCCGTGGAGGGTGTAACTTTGAGTGGTGAACTACAGTTACCTGGTGGTGATGTAATCACATACAGTGGTGAAACCAATATCAATGGAGAAGTGGTTTTCACCTATCTGTTAAAGAATAACCAACAGCTTCCTGCTGGAACATACACATTCACTATCACCAATCTGTCTGGGTCTGGCTTTGAATACGATTCAGCTGCAAATGTGGAAACATCAGATTCTTGGACCAAGAGTTAGTACATCAACATAGTGAATTAAGTACTGGAGGGGGTTTTCTATCCTCTCCAGTGTTACATTTTTTTGATTACTCTCATGTGAAAATGGTCTTTAGTTCAACTATTAGCTTTGATAGAATGAAGAACTGGTGGTGCGAATTTTCGTAGCCGTTTGAGTCCCAGAACTTTTTCTCTTCTTCCCATCTTGGCATCGTTTACAGCGTGTTCCATAAATTCGATAGCTTTGTCATATTCCTTCCGGGGAACTGGGAACGGAACTCCATCTTTTCCTCCAAATGCAAAACACATTCGAACAGGATCTGACCATGAGGGTGCTGCACCAAATATCATTTCGGAGATGAGTGAGAGACCTCGAATAGTTGCTGGGCCAATACCATCCATCAAGAGCAATCCCGCATAGTCCTCAGGTTGTGTTTCATAGGCCCTACGTACTGCATTCCAATTCATCCTCGTAGGACAAACTTTGTATGATGGTAGTACAGTATCTTCCTCATTTTCCATCCATGGAATCAGAGTTGTTTCACCATACGCCTTGACATCCTCAAAGTATCTTCTGACCCGTGCTGGGTCCTCCTCGACAATGTCCAAGCTGACCTTTCGACACTCATCAGATAACTTGGAAGTCATATCGAGAGTACTATCTTTCACTTCTCCTGATATCAGACCAGTATGTGGTTCATCAATGAAGTTTGTAGTTTCTTCTGCGGTCCAGTGGTACCTTCGCGCATCACTGTTCTTGAAATCCATCCCTTGTTGAACTACTGTCCAATTCTCCTCTGCATCTACAAAGAAGAGGTGTTGATACAATTGATATCCATCTTGAACTCCAGCATTGTCAACTTTGGCTACCGCCTTGCTAATATCAACTAGTCCAGCTCCATCGAGACCGTAATCTTCGAGAGCTCGAAGCTGTTCTGGGACCTTCTTTGATGCAAGACCTTTCCCTCCAATTCCAACCATGTTATGAGTTTCAAAAGCCAACGCAGATTTCAAAACCCCACAGGTCACTGTTGTTGAACCAGAGCTGTCCCAATCATAACCTAGTACATTTGAGAGGGCTTGAAACCAGACTGGATCTGCAAGTCTTCGGAGAAGCTCTGCAGTACCGAACTCGTCAACGATGAATTCACACAAAGCACTAGCCATGGGAATCATTCGTTTCACTAGCCAATGTGGTGCCTTGCCTGGATGGAGTTTTAGGTCTGCAACACCTGCTCTCTTCAATGATATTGCTCCTAGTTTTGTTTACAATGATGCTCGATATTTTTCCAAATTCTTTCTATGCTCATCTCCTGATTGTGAAAGCCATATTTCCAAGATATCACATCCGTAGTCTTCACAATGAGCACAGGTTTCAACCCCTCGTTTACTTGCACATGCATAAACAGGACAGTTTGAGCAGAATGGGAAATGTGGCCCATTAGACTTGCATCCTGCACAGTCCAATTTGTCTGCTGTAACGGGGAAATCTGGACTGTTCCACTTCTCTGCAACTTCACGCCTTAATTTATCATCATCATTGATATAGGCAATATGTGCAGGGCACTCAGCACAGTTGAGTGCACAGTAAGCTCTCATATTAACAGTCATAATGTAGTAGTAATTTTGGAAGTATAAAAGCAAAACACGTATCCGAAACTACTAATGTGCGCAAAACAAGCTTTTTATTCGTTCTCAGTGAACATTATCTTGTTGGGTTCGTCCAATTGGGTTCGCCCAAGAGAATTCTTTTACAAATTTAGAGATGAAAAACATGGCAGAGAATGCAGAGTGGGATACAGCAATTGCCTACAAGAACTTCCTGAAGAAAGCACGAGAGAACGTCGAAATGATGAAGGCTCGTTACAATGACCTACTACTCAATGAAGCAGACCTGGACACTCTTGGAAGCATTCAGAACGATATCAAAATAATTGTAATCGGAACAGATCGATGTAGTGATTCAGCAGGGATTATACCTATCCTAGCTAGAATAGAAGCTGCTGCTCCAAAAATTAATTTACGTATTCTTGATAGTGATGCCAACGCACGTTATCACCAGCAATTCAAAGTTAATGGCAAGAGAAAAACTCCTGTTGTTCTTTTCTTAAACCCAGAGCATGAAGAATTATGCCGATGGGTTGAACGCCCCAATGCGGTTTACAAGGTCTTCAACGAAGCCACAAGTCCCTCTTCTGATGGTCACTATGATGAACTGATGAAATTGTATAGTGACCCAGAGATTCAACGACAGTGCCTTAATGAATTCATGAGTCTTGTATTGCGAGCTGACTTTATTCTTGGAAGAAAATAAGATTAAACAGCTAGTCGTTAATGATATACGCATCTTTGTAGTTGAACATAAGAATAGAATAGGTACATCGAAAATGAAGGATTCTGAAAATCGCATGCCATCCAATCGCAAAAAGTCTCCATGGGCGTCTGATGAGAGTAAATTAAAATGTCCAATGTGTCAAAGTACTAAAGTACACAGGATATTGGATAACTGGGCAATGCGAAGAGGGATTCAGATGTTCAAATGTGCTTCGTGCGGTAAGAAATTCTATGATCGAAATGTGGATGATTATCGACCTACTTTCAATAGATAATACTTAGATTGGAGGACTCCAATTGTCAAGCTTTGTTCAGCAACTGAAATATCCATTTTCACAGGAGGCAAGGCATACATCTCAGAAATATGCTCGAGACCTCGGAGCTCTTGCTGACCTACTTGACCTTCCTGAAAACTTCTATCTCATTGAAGCTGCTGAGAAACGTGTCTACTCCGCTCTTACCTATGAAGAGATTGAGTTTCCCAATATACGAGATGAGAAAGAAGTTCTAATTTATCCAATTGCCCGACTCATTGTGGAGGAGATTGCAAATCCTCAACTTCGTGCGCGTCAGGCAGAGGCTGAATCAAAATCTGTCAACAAACAGTTAGCTAATGAAGACGATCAGTTTGCCATGGATCTGTGTAAGAGTTCTTTCAACTGGGAAGTAGAATCTATGGGAGGTCTTACTGAACGGGCACAATTACCTATTCAGATTAAGACCTATGATCTGAAAATTCGGTTTGAGAACTTTTTAGAAGTTGCTCCTGATTTTCACGCTGAGGAGTGGAAGTTGGTAAATCGTTATGTAGACAACGGATGGACTTTGATTAGAAGACGAGAGCTAAATAGACTGATTTCTGGACGCTTCAAGCAGATTGTTCTGCTTGGAAGACTTGACATCCCTAGATTACCACAAAGATTGACAGAAGCTGTTCAACGAATTGAAACTGAGATCAAGGGGCATATTCGCCAGTCTGAACCGTTCAAGATTGATGGTCAAATTAATTCTGCCTTTCCTCCGTGTATACAAAAGATGTATGATAATTCAATAAGTGGTCAAGTCAATCTCTCACACGTTGCTCGTTTTGCACTTGCAGCATTCCTTCTGAGAATTGGAATGAGTGAGGATGATGTCAACAATGTGTTTGGTCATTCTCCAGATAAGAACAATCGATTGATTGAGTATCAGGTTGAGCATATCGCGTCAAAGAGGTCAATGACTTCTGAAGTTCAAGGATATTTTCCAACTGGGTGTAAGAAACTGCAGACAAACAATCTTTGTCCAGTATACTCGGGTATGACCCATGACCCACTCTGTCAGTATATACTCAACCCGTTGGGTTTCTATAGCACTCGCGCATGGGAAATCTCCAAGGGAATCACAAACCATTCCTGGTATGCACAAAAGAAGGACAAGAAACAGTTCTTCTAGAAATCTGGTTTTACGCCTCCGCATCTGGAGAAATAAAAGAGGTACTCCTGTGCATAACCTGCATACTGTCCGAAGTACTTTCTAGCAGCTGCTGATTTCTTCTGATACGCCTTTCCTTCCTTCTCAAAGATATGATAATGGTCTTGGATTACTTTATCTATCCAGACATCAATTGGGAATGCTTCAAGAATGCCTAGTGAAAAGAGACATACACAGTCAGCCACCTTGTCACCAACACCATGAAGAGTCTTCAAAGTATCATGAGCTTCAGGATATTTCATGGGCTTAAGTTGCTCTTCAGTTACAATTCCCTTATTCATTGCATCAATAGTTCGTACAAAGAACTTTGACCTATATCCTGCATTGAGCCTTTCAAAGTCCCTGATACTGGCACCCGCAAGATCTTCTAGTGAAGGAAAGCCATAGTACGTTTTTTCTCTGAATTCATACGACGGTCCCCACTTCTTCCTTATACCATTCATAAGCTTGTGAATTGCTGGAATGTTCTTCTGGATTGAACTGATGAAGGAGAATAGACACGGGACTAAAGGATCACTAACGATTCTGAGATTTGGTGCAAAATCAATACTCTCCTGCATAAAACCTCGGCGAGTTATCTCCGCCTGTATTTCATCAAGAGGGTCGTTGAGTCGGAAGAGTTTGCTTAAGTCTACTGAGTGGGAGGAGGTTTCGTAGAACAATGCATCATCTCGTTGTTCGACATAGATGACCTGTCCTGAGTCTGCATTCACATAACCGTCACCCTCACGAGTCCAAGTGAATGTCTGGCCACACTCTATTGTATCAAAAAGACTGAATCGGTCTACAGTGAGGGATTTCATCAAGTCAAATCCCACGAATACCATGATGAGTATTGTGTATTGCTCAAAGTGTCAATTGACAAGACTATTATCCTGAGGATTCGATTAGTTCATTGCGGCAGTGATGAACTCCTTTATGAGATTATGAACCTATGATCGACCTTAGGGGTATCTGAGCCGCTCTTTGAGGCTTGGGGGGCAATTATATCTCAAGTTGGTCGAGGTCTATTGCTTCTCTCCTAATGATAGAAACAATCTGTTTGATATTCTCTGAATCCAAAATAGGAATTCCGTATTTGTCTTCTACACGACTAGCATCCCAGCTTATGATTGCCTTAACATCTACAGGAATTGTATCCCCCACTTGAGAATCTCCGATGCACCAGAATTTTGGGACTGGACTTGTTTTCATACCTTCAATAATGATGAAGTCTGAAACAAAGCCGTCTACAATCACTTTGAGAGGTTTCCCTTTGTTTGAGGGCCCACGAAAGAAACTCTTAATTGCACCAGCTAGTTGATGTTTCCAAGTATCCGTTCCCTTACCTTCTCTTGGTTCATGTTGAGAGCTTTTTAGAGTAATGACTGTGTAGCCTTGAAAACCCAGCTCTCGCACAATGGATTCTACAAGAGTAGTTTTTCCTGTACCTGAATAACCTGTGATTGCAAATACTAGCATACTATTCACTACTAAATTGAAACGGACATAAGGTATTTTCGATATTCTAAAATTTCAGAATCAAACTGCTCAATCCCTATCCCTTAAAACGGGGTCCTGCTAAATTTAAAAGCTGGTGAATCCCTTTTGGCAGAAAAGAAGCAGGCTGCAGTTCAATGCATTGATGTTCGGAGAGAATTCCAGGATGGCTCTAGAGTCATTAAAGTACTACAGGGGACCAACCTCACAGTTTATCGAGGTGAATTCGTTGCTGTCGTTGGAGCTTCAGGTTCCGGAAAGACCACATTGCTCAATTTGATAGGTGGTCTCGACACTCCAACCTCTGGTACTATTCTCGTTGATGGAGACGATATCACTAAACTCAATGATGACCAAATGTCAAAGGTTCGTCGTCATAAGATTGGCGTTCTTTTCCAAGACCAGCATCTGCTTCCGATTTTCACCGCTTTGGAAAATGTAGAGGTTCCAATGCTTCTTGATGATGTTCCCACTGAAGAACGTAGGGCGCGAGCTATGAAACTCCTAGAAACCGTCTTTGTTGACCATCGCGCACAGCACATGCCTCATGAACTGTCAGGTGGAATGCGTTCTCGTGTTGCTCTCGCTAGGGCTCTGGCTAATGACCCGGCAGTTTTACTTTGTGATGAACCGACCGGTGATCTCGACCATAAGACTGGTGGAGAAATCATTCAGCTCATGAGGGACTTGGCCAAGAATCAGAATCGCGCAGTCATTGCGGCAACACACGATCCCGAAACTGCACGAATGGCGGATAGGATTCTACTCCTTCGAGATGGTGTGCTTGTTGATGAAATGGTGGGAGAATTCTTCAGGGCAAGCAAGGTCGATGTTTCGACAAAGAAGACTAGCAAGGTTGTTGATGAAGAAACGTCTACCTAGGAGAGATTCGATTGGCTGCACCAAGAAAAACTACAACGCTCAAATCTCAAGGGAACAATGCCTACGGTTTATCCTACGCCCTTAGTTCAATTAGAGCTAATCCTTTTCGTGCTTTCAGCCTTGCACTTACTCTAAGTTTGGGTATCAGTCTTTTTGCATCTACAATGGTCTGGGGCGACACAGGTGTCTATGTGAGTATCAATGAACATCTTGAGGAAAATACCTTTCAGATACAGATTAAACCCGAATTTGGCTCATCCACAGTTCTGCAAGAAGCAGAAACGTATATGCTACAGGACCCTCTTGTAGAGAGTGTCTATAGAATCAATTCAACTGTGGGAATTCTTTCAGGGTACGATAATGGTACGGTGAGTGTGAATGCAAGTTTTCCCGATTCAAAAGTGTATGATATCACGGACTCGGTTTATACTCAAGGGATAAAGGACTGCAGAGCAATTTTTGTGGATAATGAATTCCTTAGTTTGATTGAACGTGATTTTTGGACTCAAGGATCTTTTGAGCTCCAAGAAGGAGAAGTGATAGTTTCAAGCTATTTCATCTACCTTGCTGAGCACATCTACGACTATTACTTACAAATCAATGACACAATTAACCTCGACCTATTCATGAGCGATGATCCAGGTGCCCCCGCTCCCTTTGGAGATCTGGATAGAACAACTCGTAACAACTTGAAGATAGTTGGAATCTATGACCCCCTGACAACAGATTCCATAATAGAGAGAGCTCTACCAACAACATTCAGAGCTAACTGGATTCAGGCCAATCTACGATATCCAGTTTTGGGACTTAGAGACAGTATCATGATTCTCAAGGACACTGTTCCAACTAGTGCGATACCTGATAATGGCTTCTTCAATCCATCAACACTGATTCGACTATCTGCAGATGCACTTGCTGTAGGCGGTCCAGAAAATATAGCAACCGACCTCTTCACACTGGTTATCAGAACAGAAGAAAAGTATAACATCACATGGGATGGTGCAGACAAAGTTTGGGAGATGCAAATAGCCGTCGATACCTATGTAGAATCCCTCTCTCTCTCAATTCTTGCTCTTCCTGTGATTCTCCTTGCATTATTCTTCTCAGTCTTTGCTGCTGACACGTTTATGGCTCCGAGAACTGTGGAAGTAGGTATCATCCGTTCTAAGGGTGCAAGTTATTCACAAGTATCGATGATATTTCTCTGGGAAACTTTGATTATTTCAACACTAGCGGTATTGATGGGCGTAGTCTTCAGTGTACTATTTGCACCACTTATTCCCGCATCCACAAGTTTCATGGTTTTCGATTGGAGTGTTTACAACTATTATATTTCAAACACAGTCTTGACTGGTGGGACAACACTTCGAGCTATTGTACTGATTGTCCTTCCAAGTATGTTATTCATCCTATATCTTGCCAGAAAGGCAGCGCAGACTGAAATTGGTCTTACTTTGATGGAAGTAACAGTTGATCACACAGAGCAAGTTGAAAGTTACGGATTTACTATTGGAGCTTCATTCACACTACTTGCGGTTGTACTACTTCTTATGTACCTCCTTCCAAAGAGTACAACATTCTTCTTATTGGAATTAGCCCTTGGAACGGCTGCTTGGTTCTTCATTGCCTATAATGGTTCTAGGATATCCCGCATTGGTTTGGCTAAATTCTCAAAGAAACTCTCATTCCTTATGGGACAAAAGAATCTCATCTCGGCAGGTTATCTGAGAATGAGGAAAGGTCGAATCATCCCCTTAATGGTAGTTTTAGCTCTTACAATGTCCATTACAATTGCATTCGCAGTTCAATCTGAGAGTCTTAGAGTGGACTTAGACCGAGAAGTAGTATATGCTATCGGCGCTGATCTCCGTATTGAATGCACAGATAGAGAATTCACATTCAATAACACTTTTGCACAACAAGTAGAAGGTATAGAGAAAGTAACCCCCGTGCTGCATACCTGGGCACGAATACCTGGTCAACAAATTTTGGTAGAGGCGTTATACCCTGATATATACGCAGAGATAGGTAAGTTCGACGAATCTAGTTTCACTGATGAAGACCCTGCTACAGTACTTTCCGCTCTAGCTGCTACACCTAATGGAATTATCTTGAGCGAGTACCATGCTGATTTCTTGAACAAATCCGCAGGAGATACTATAACACTTGAGATGACAGGAGTTGGTGAAACCCAGCTTGTTCCGTTTATTGTGGTTGGTGTCGTACACAGTGCCCCTGGATTTGGATATGCTGCAGTAGCAGAAATTCCACCATCCGCCATTGGAGCTGGTTTTGGATACCAGGCTGGATATTCAGGGTTTGCGATAACCAACCTAAACTTCACAGCTGAAATAATTGAACGCGAAACTACTGATTTATTTTTGGCAAGTCTTACTGAAGGTACTAACCAAACTCAGTTAGCATCTGACCTATGGTCCCTTCCAGGAGTATATCCAACCACTCCTGATACTTTTGATCTCAAGGCACATTCTCTACAGACAGCTCTATTCCTGAACACGGTAGAGGGTCTATTCTCAATTGGTTTTGTTATGTCACTCACATTGAGCGTATTTGCCCTGTCAATATCCCTAGGTTCTGTTGTACGAGAACGAAGGAAAGAATATGCGGTGATGCGTGCGATTGGCAGTTCAAAACGTCAAATTGTAAGCATAGTATTCTCAGAATTCACTGGTGTTGTATTTGCTTCACTGATTCTTAGTTTACTTCTGGGTGTGATATTTGGTTTCATCATGGGCTTTCTGCTCAACAACATGATGCCATTCTCAAGAACCCTTTCTACAACAATATCTATTCCTTTGGAATTTCTATTAATTGTGCTGATGATTGAGATAACCACCATGGTAATTGGAGCGTATTTACCGGCTCGAGAGGCATCAAGAACAGAGCCCGCAGTGGTTCTTAGGAATATGTGAGGTGAAAAGACGATGGCCAAGAAAAACAAAAAGATGTTGAAGGGTAACCGATTATGGGCTATTGGCTATGCACTCACATCCTTGAAAATATACAAGGTTCGCAATGTAGGGATTGCTCTAATTCTTGCAATCAGTATAGCTATTCCAACAGCAGTCTTCGCATGGACTGATACCGGAACAAGACTTGCTGTTGAGGATTACTTCGACAATAATGCTTACCAATTTAGCGTTCAGAATGTACCTGATAATTCAGAGTATTATCACTTAT